>JBAQZF010000104.1:0-9256 GCA_049790715.1 Saccharimonadales bacterium (SeqCode)
ACTTCTTGGTTCGTGAAATTGACTGTGCTCAGATAGTTTATCATTTTTTGTTGATGGGGAGGGGGTTAGCTAGTTGAGCGTGGGTTGGATGACTTGCCAGTAGGCGTCGACCCAGTTTTGGTAGCCGCGGTTGCTGGGGTGGAAATAGTCGGCCGCGTAAACATTCAATGAGTTGTGTGACTTCGTGACGCTTTGCAGATCAGCCACTTTCAGATCGTATTTTTTGGTCGCGGCTGTGATGAGCTTGTTGGCATCGAGTGCCTGGGCGTTATGGCGGATACGGCCGCCGAAGTAGGGCATATTGCCGACGATAGTACCTTTTGGCAACGCCGCCGCCAGCTGATCGTATTCTTTTTGAAAGACTCGCGCGTCGTAGCGACCGGCGACATTATTGGCGCCGATGTCGATAGTCACGAGATCAGGTTTATAATTTTGCAGTCGCGGCAATTGCTTGTCGATGACATCTTGTATTTTGGCACCCGAGACGCTGAGATTAACGATCCGAACGGTTTTGCCGGTCTCTTTTTCTATGCGATCAGCCAGCAATCCGACATACCCAAGCTGCGGTTTGCTGGCGCCAATCCCCTGAGCCGCCGAATCACCCAAAGCCACATAGGTAAATGTTCCGCTGGTCGGCACTTGCTTCCAATAGGCCGCGTAGCTCGACAAATTAGCTTTGAGCCTGAGGAGTGCGATGACTTCCACAGCCGCCAGCACCAAAACCACGACCGCCACGCCAAGCACGACCTTTTTGATCATACTTTTGAGTATAACAAAGATGTTTATATTGAGATATTTCAGTCAGTTTTCACAGAAGTCAAAAGCATATTGCTAAGAATCTGATACAATTTCAGATAATGAAACAGTTGGTGTTTTCAACGGGTAATGATATGAAGTTTCTTACCGCTAAACATGCCTGTACTCAATACGGCGTTAATCTCACTCAGAGAAGTGTTGATATTATAGAAATTCAAGAAGATCCCAAGCAAGTCGCTTTGGATAAAGCTCAAAAAGCGTTCGCTGCAGTCAGTCAACCACTCGTGATAACAGATGATTCATGGTCGTTCGCAGGACTCAAAGGCTTCCCGGGAGTATACATGCATTCTATAAACGAGTGGTTTAGTCCCGAAGACTTCCTAAGATTGACTTCTTCTTTAACAGATAGAACAGTGACATTGACAGTATATTTGATTTACGTCGACGGTAAGCAGCAAAAAGTGTTTACACGACAAACAAAAGGACACTTATTGAAAGAAATTAGAGGTACTTCAAAATACGCGAGCCACACAATAATCACGATGGACGGTGACAATGGCTTAAGTATTGCTCAAGCGCATGAGCAGGCAAACGATAAGTCAGCAAGAAGCTCCGCGAGAATTTGGCACGAATTTGCTGAATGGTTTGGTGAATCTTAGATTTTATTTGAGCCTAATGCGATACAAATAGAGCATAGGAGAGTAATCTGCTATATAATATTTGGTACAGTTATAGTAAATAAAGTTCAAATTACTTGGCTTCTGGATTGTGTGTAATGTGAGCCACTACCATGCCCAGGCCAATTATGGCTAAACAATAACAAATTACATACGATATCGGTTGTTTATCGTCACTTGTATCCAAATAACCTACTACTCCAATAGTTCCATTCACTATAGCGAGCGAAGCAAAAACACTCACGACCTGTTTCGTTGAAACGT
This sequence comes from Saccharimonadales bacterium (SeqCode), assembly GCA_049790715.1. Classification (GTDB taxonomy): domain Bacteria; phylum Patescibacteriota; class Saccharimonadia; order Saccharimonadales; family UBA4665; genus JBAQZF01. The sequence goes on from JBAQZF010000104.1 coordinate 1,698, forward strand.
GTCTGTTAATGAATAGCTTATATAACGAAAGTGAAATAAGGCTAAAAAAAGCAACTTCAATCAATGCGCTTGCTATTAATACCGAGATATATAAAGTATCGGCCATAAGACTTTTGGTACGCCCGGCAGGATTTGAACCTGCGACCCCTTGGTTCGAAGCCAAGTACTCTAATCCACTGAGCTACGGGCGCGCATCGTCCAAACGTACGCTCCTATCTCGTTTTGCCTGGGCGGCAAAAGCTTCGATCTAGAGCTACGTTTCTCCTCTCAAAAGCTCAAACAGTCGCGTTCGCTCCTTGGTTTGAGCTTTTGTAAAGTCACAGCTCTATTTTAACAGAGATGGGAGGCTAGTGACAGAGGAGTTAGCGTTTACAGGTTGGTGGAAATGAGAAATAATGATGCTTATGATTCGATTGATCGTGGCCTGTGATCGCAAGCGGGGGATGGCTAAAAAGGGTTTTCAGCCTTGGTATATACCGGAGGACGAGGCTTATTTCACCGAAGAAACCAAGAAATATGGCGGTAACGTGCTGGTCGGCAGTACGACATTCAAGACGTTTCATGGGCCGCTAGCTGGGCGTCAAAACTATGTGCTGACGCGCGATGAAACACCTATCAATGGCGTGGAGCTAGTGCATGATCTAGGAGGATTTTTGGAAAGCCTTGAGGGTAGAGATCTGTGGGTGATCGGCGGCGCTCGAGTGTTTGCGCAAGTTATGGAGGCCGGTGAAGCTGATGAGCTATACGTCACGCGTATCGAGGCAGATTTTGGCTGCAATCAGTTTTTTCCGGATTACGAGGCGAATTTCCAGCTGGTGGAACGCGGTGATTTGAAAGAGCAAAACGGCTTTATTTTTTCCTTCGCGCGTTACGCCAAAAAAGCCGCCACGCGGCAATCAAATGCTTAAATTATTATGAAATCGTACCGCTCGCATAGCATAAACGGCTTGTAAGTAGTCGGTATTTTTGAGAGCATTGCTATAGCAACCAACGCACGAAAGAATTACATGCCTATCGCCCTACGCGCCACTCATCTGACTAAAAAGTACGGCTCCTTCGCGGCCTTGAGCGATCTCAATCTAGAAGTCCAAGAGGGTGAAGTGCTCGGCTATCTCGGCCCCAATGGAGCAGGCAAGACGACCACCATTCGAGCCATACTTGGCCTGATCAAGCCCTCGTCTGGCAGCGCTGAAATTTTCGGCATAGATACGCAGACCGATACGGTCAAAGCGCATAAACGCATAGCGTATATACCGGGCGAAGCAGCTTTTTGGCCGAATCTTACTGGTGCCGAGACGCTGCATTTGCTCGGTAAACTGCATGGCAAAATCGATCCAAAGTATCGCGACGAACTCATAAAGCGTTTCCGATTTGAGCCGTCCAAAAAAGTCCGTACCTACTCCAAAGGCAACCGGCAAAAGATCAATCTCATCGCGGCTTTCATGACGCGCGCCGATTTGCTGATCATGGACGAACCGACCAGTGGTCTCGACCCGATCATGGAACAAGCCTTTCGCCAGACGGTGGAGGAAGCCAAGACTCGTGGCCAGACGATCTTTTTGTCGTCGCACGTGCTGGGCGAGGTGGAAGCGCTCTGTGACCGCGTGGCTATCCTGCGGGCTGGCAAACTGGTGGAGCTGGGCACGTTAGCTGAGATGCGGCACTTATCGGCACTCAAAATCGAGGCTACCTTTGATGGCGAGCCGCCAAAGATTGATCATATAAAAGGTGTTAGTGCCGTAAAGGTCAGCGGCCACCAGTTGAGCTGTCAAGTACAGGGGTCTATCGATCCGCTCCTAAGTGTACTAGCGGCGCGCCATCCTAAGACACTATTGAGCCGCGAACCATCGCTGGAAGAACTATTTTTGGCGCTCTACGGCGATGAAACTAAGCGGGATTCAGAAAGTACGTCGTGAGTGCTGGTGCCGAGACAGTATTGCCTTCCATCTCTACGCGGCACTTCCGGTCACCGCGGACAGTTATAGCCAGATTCACTGCTCGCCGTACCATGCGGGCCGCGACGTTTTTGGCACTGGCTTTTGGGGCGGTGGTTGCCTCCAAAGCGGTCGGCTACGCTACGGCCTACCCCAGTGCTGTGGAGCGTAGCAAGTTGGCGGCCTCATTTGGCAATAATGTCGGCTTAAGCGCTTTGCTTGGCAGGCCGCGGCACATTGATCTGCTGACTGGTTTTACTGCCTGGAACACGCTTGGCGTGATGGTTATCATCGGTAGTATCTGGGCGTTTTTGCTAGCTACTCGAACCTTTCGGGGCGAAGAAACGGCTGGCCGCTGGGAGCTACTGCTGGCTGGTCAAACCACTCGCCGGCAAGCGGCAGCCAATACGCTTGCTGGGCTAGGCTGTAGCCTCGTCGTTCTGTACGCTGTGACCGCCTTGGCGTTTGCTAGTATTGGCAGGCTGCACACCGTCAATTTTACTACCCGCTCGGCACTGTTTTTCGCTCTAGTCGCGGTAGCGGCGCCAGCACTATTCATGGCCGTCGGCTCTGTCGCCAGCCAGTTGATGCCGACTCGCGGCCGAGCGGCCGCTTTTACGGCTGGCGTCTTTGGCGCGTCGTTTTTGCTGCGAGCCATGGGCGATATCACGAGCGCTCACTGGCTGCTGGACATCACGCCGCTAGGCTGGATCGAACAACTGCAGCCGCTCTACGGCAGTCAACCATTATGGCTGCTGCCGATCGCCATGACGATACTCTGTCTGGCTATCTTGACCATCGTGCTGGCTGGCCGCCGCGATCTCGGTGCTAGCACCTTTGCTGACAAAGATACCGCCCAGCCAAAAACTAAGCTCCTCAACACGCCGCTCACCATGGCTTTCCGCCTGGCTCGGGCCAAAAATCTCAGCTGGCTGGTTGCCATAGCTTGGGTATCGACGTTTTTTAGCCTGCTGACCAAATCCGCGCTACAGGCTTTCAGCAGCTCCCCGACCGCCGAACAAGCCATTAGCCGCGTAGCCCACAGCTCGCGGGAGACGGGCGCGACCGTCTTTTTGGGTGTCGTCTTTTTCCTGCTCATGACACTGCTGATGGCCTATGCTGCCAGCGCCGTCGGCGCCATCCGCGAGGACGAGGCCGAAGGTTATGTCGATAACTTGCTGGTGCGTCCAGTCGGGCGATTACGCTGGCTAGGCGGCAGGATAGCCTTGATCTGCATGGTGATCGTGGCCGCTTGCCTGATAATAAGCCTCTGTACTTGGGCCAGCGTGACCAGCCAGCACCTCGGTATCACCTATCGCACGCTGCTACTAGCCAGTATCAACGCCGTAATTCCCGCGCTGTTCGTGCTCGGACTAGGAGTAGTCACCTTTGGCGCGCGGCCTAGACTAACCACCATCGTAGCTTTTGGCGCCGTAGCCTGGTCATTCCTCCTCCAAATGGTCAGCTCCGGCATCAATCTCAACCACTGGCTCCTCGACACCTCCGTCCTCCATCACTTGTCTCTAGCCCCAGCCGCAAACCCCAACTGGAAGTCTGTCATCAGCCTCGCGTCTATCAGTCTTGTCCTGAGTATCATCGGCATGGCCGCCTTCAAAACCCGCGACCTAGCCACCGAATAAAACATACCGGAGCAGCGTCTAAAATTAAGAAAGCAATGTGCTAATCGTAAGATTTTGACAAATAGCTAGTCATCACAGACAATGAGGCTCATGAAAGACCAAAATGGTTTCGGCTTGCTAGAAGGGCTATGTGCCGCTCTAGTTATAGGAGGACTACTAGCAGTAGGCGGGCTAGTCTATAAACAGCACCACCAGCATATAATTAAGGTGCCACTAGTGACCGCTTCAAAGAATGTCTGTTTTACCAGCATATGTCTCACGTATCCTAGTCACTGGAAAGAAAGCACCAGCATACCGTATACGCCCAAAGGCAGTCAGCCCAATCCGGTTACCTATGGGGTTGACGTCAAGAGTCCTGATGATCAAATGCTAGTACAGCTTCTATCGTACGTACCTGGCTCTAGTCCCGATGATATTTACAAACTTTATGATACGCCCAAATCAGGTGAGTCCCAGTCGTTTATGACCATCGCCCTCAAGGCGGCTCCCCATTTCCCTGGAGCTGACATAGTCGAAGGCGTGGCCTACAGTAGCGATAATTACACTGCTCAAAATCTTAATGTTTTGCCCTACTCTCCTATCTATGCTGTCGTTTCGGACATTTTCGTGAAACACGCTGGACTGGGAGTTGGTCAGACCACTAATGTGTCTCTGCCGGATGTCGTCACCAGGCCAAGTGGTACGACGCCTAGTTTCGCGTCAGGCTATGCTTATTTCCAGCTGGGTACGATCTATCAACAATCCAAGAGCTCTAACGGGGTCACTGTTGGCATAAAAAGTCTCGACGCCGCGAAATCGTGGCTACAGACCGCCAACGCGAAAGCAGCAGGGCAAATTCTTCAAAGCGTACGACCACAATAAAACAAAAAAACTTCCGCGGAAGTCTTTCATTACGCTTATGCTTGGAGGGCCAGGAGGGACTCGAACCCTCGACACCCTGCTTAAGAGGCAGGTGCTCTAACCAGCTGAGCTACTGGCCCAAAATATGCCGGTGGCATATTTTGTAGCTACGAACGGAGTGTCCTGCGTAAAAGCAGTACGATCTCTATGCGCCAGCCACAAATTGTTAACAGTCCGGTGGACTTTTTGTAGACTCGAGCGAAGCGTCGTACAATGAAACTTCGCGAGCGAACTACAAATCTAACGTACAAACTTTAACAAATTACCTCTGTTTTGGCAAATATATTAGGCGGCAGGAGGTGCTGGAGCGACGGGCGACTGAGCTGCCGCTGGAGTCGCGGGCTTATTACTTACGGCCGCTGCCACAGGGTGCTTATTGATGAATTCGTATAATACCGCGAAAACGCCACTGTACATAACGAGGAAGTAAAGAGCGAATGGAATACCGATGATGGTAGCCATTAAGAGAGCGATCAGAATGCTTACCCCGATGATTCCCCAGACCTGAGTGGCGTGTCCCTTGCTGGCCGCCCAACTTGCTTTATAGGCGTCCATAATTCCCATTTTTTTGTCCACCAAGAAGTACGGTGCCAAAACCAAGCGAGGCAATACGAAAAAGAAAGGGATTATAAACAGCAGCAGGCTAATACCACAGGCGATGAAAGTTACTATATACAATCCAATCATTTTCAACCAAAAAGGAAAGCCCTGACTAAATGCTTGCCCAAGTGATATTTTTTGTCGTCGTACGCTCGCAAGGTATACCAGCGTAGAAGCCGATATGATCAAAGTATTGAATATTAGTGAAACAAGACTACCAGATTGCTTAAGACTCCACTCGGCACCGCCACCTACGAGGGAGCCGATTAAGAGCAAGATAATTATCGTTCCTAAATTTTGCTTGACGGCCGCTTTGGAGTAATGATAAGCACCGAAAGCACCCGGCCAAGAACTGGGCACGCTTTGTTGCGGTTGATTGTTTGCTGCTGAAGAACTGGCTGATTCGTTTTGAGGGCTAGGCTCCATAACGATCTCCTTGTTACTTACTGATATTAGCTTAAGCATATAGTACGCGCAACATTCAGGCAACTATCAAGGCTCAAGGTGTTACAATTTTAGAGTGAAAGTATTAAATGGCTCAGATCTAGCTGATTATATAAAAGAGCGTCAAGCCCGTCAGGTGCGCGCGCTCAGGCAGGCGCATGGCATCGCGCCGAAGCTGGCTATCGTCGTTACCGTCGACAATCCCATCATCGATACTTACATTCGACTCAAGCAACAGTACGGCGCTGATATTTTGATTGATGTCGAGGTGCACCGCGTCAAACAAACAGAGGTATCGGCAATACTTAACAAGCTAAGTATTGATGCGAGCGTCCAGGGCATCATCGTGCAATTACCGCTAGAGGATCCCGCGCAGACTGATGAGATCGTCAATCTAGTGCCGCCCGCGAAAGACATTGATGCCCTCGGTGCCGCGGCCGAATTTGAACCAGCCACTCCCATGGCTATCATGTGGCTGCTGTCAGGCTACAATGTCGATCTGGCAGGCAAACGAGTGTTGCTAGTCGGTCGCGGCAAGCTAGTCGGCGCGCCATTAGAAAAAATACTCAAATCTTCCGACATTGACGTGCACGTGGCTGACCGTAAAACAGCTAATTTGGCGCGAGAAGTGGCGCAAGCAGACGTCATTATCACTGCTACTGGTAGCCCGGCCATACTCTATCCGGATATGATCAAACAGGGCGCGGTGGTCGTCGATGCCGGCGTGGCCAGCGAAGACGGCAAAACCGTCGGCGACGTAGCGCCAGAAGTCTATGAACGTGACGACTTAACGATCACACCAGTCAAAGGCGGCGTCGGCCCGCTAACCGTCTGCGCGCTATTTGAAAATGTCATCCGCGCCGCGCAGAAAGAAGCCACCGATGGCGCTGCGTGAAGAAGTCTTGCAAGCTTGCTTTACGCGCAATGATTCTGGCAAGCCGCTTGCTGCTGGTCAGCCAGCTAACAATAAGCTCGAGCTGGAAAACATCGAAAGCTTGTCTGAGCTGCGTGCGGTGGTCGTGCGGAAAATTGGCGAGCTAGTGATGCCTTATGATCCTGAGTTTGTGATTGGGGTACCGTATGGAGCTATTTGGATCGCGGATGCTATAGCTAAAGAGTACGGTATCGAATACGCACCGCGTCTCAAAGCGCGAGGAACAGCATCAGGTAAGCAGATGCAGTATGACAATGAATTTGTTGATGGAGAAGTAATAGTCAGAAATCTGAGTAGAGGCGTTCTTGTCGAAGATGTTTTCAATCATTTTACTAATACGCGTAGGGCATTGGCTGTTCCTGGTTTGAGCGAAAAAATAGTTGGCATTGTCGGTATCTGGGACAGGGGCGTATCGCACGAAAACCGCGAGACTCCAACGCAACCGTACCAGGCGCTCGTAACTGAGCATATCGATGAAATGCTGGCTGAGACTTCGGAGCTGTGGCGCTTCGCGGCGGAGGCCAGCGCGTTTTGAAGGTAGGAGTATTTGACTCTGGTGTCGGTGGACTTTCGGTAGCTAATGCTCTCAAGAAAGCCCTGCCTGATCATCAGGTCGTATTAAAAGAAGATAAGACGCATGTGCCCTATGGTACGAAGCAGCCAGGTGAAATATTAGGCTTCGTGAAGCCGATCTTTCAGGAGCTGGTTGACGAAGGCTGCGATTTGATTGTCATTGCCTGTAATACCGTTTCGACAACATTACTACCCGAACTGCGTAATTTATTTACAGTTCCGCTGGTCGCTGTCGAACCGATGATCGAGCAGGCTGCTAGACTTACCAAGAGCGGAGTAATTGCCGTTTGCGCGACACCAGTCACGCTTGCCAGTCAAAGGTATGCCCAGTTACTACAAACATATGCAGAGGGTATTGCTGTGTTAGAGCCTGATTGTCATGACTGGGCGCACATGATTGAACACAAACAGATCGATGAAGCGCTTATCCGCGCGAGAATTGAGCAAACGCTAGATCAAAACGCAGACATTATCGTACTTGGCTGCACGCATTATCATTGGATCGAAGATCAAATCAAGGCTATTGCTGAGGGC
>JBAQZF010000105.1:0-8493 GCA_049790715.1 Saccharimonadales bacterium (SeqCode)
CTATAGTGCCCGCTGATGCAACTGGCTAGCGTGCAGCGGCTGGCGTAGGCTATCTGCCTGGTTTTGCCGCAAAGCGCGCTGCGCGTGCGGTCTGAATTTGGCAGCCACGATCAGCAGCATACCTAGAATAGTCAGCCAAGCCTGAAACGAGATTTGGATGTTGGTCCCAGGCACCTGGCCTAGGACGAGAAAACTGTTCACCACGCGCCCCTTATACTTGAGAAAAATTATACACCTAATTGTCAGCACGTCAATAATATTCTATTAATTCTTATGCTTAGCAAGAAACTTTGTTGTAATTTCTATCAAGAATATTTAATAAAAATTTAAGATTAGAAACTAAAAACAACAGATAAGAAGGGTTGTGTATACTACTGCAAAATACAATTTAAGTAACTTGTAAATAGTTCGTACGAGACTACACTACATAATTAAGGCAGAGATAGGAAGCAAAATGCGGGATTAAAGAAAGTTACCAAATATGCGTAAGCGAATCCATCATCCACCGCGCAATTTATTACGTCAAACATATATAGGATCGGGTGAGTTCATTCCATCGTTAGCTGTACGTCGTCCAGTTATTATGGAGGATAGAGAAGCTACGGATATTCAAAAGCGCCTTAGGCGTGGACTGAAAAGAGAGGTCCCTCGCAGTCATGCGCGAGGATATGAAATGTTAAAGCCGCAAGATTGGTCAGTGACTTTAATTGAAAAGGGCCGACTGAAAAATCAACTTCGTCAAAACGACGTTCTGCCGACTTCTAGAGACATGATGAGATTGGCAGGTGCGATGAGGGTGCTTTTGCTGGATCTCTTGGCCGAGATGTCTACGCAGGTGCCATTGTCCCTTGGGGAGACTGACAGATTTGGAGAAGGAAAGCCTAAGTGGAGCCTAGGTGTTGTACCGGTGGGCCGGCGTGGTTTACGGGCGCACTACCCAGAACAGGATGAGACGGGCAATGCTAACACGCTCGGATTACTAGTTGCGGAAAATAAGATATGCGTTGAGGCGCTTACGAACACTAGGTTACTTTCTGAAAATCAAGCGGTAAGTACGTTATCAAAAACGCCCCATCTAAAGGTTATGAGAAATAAAAACGGTATACGTGACCATGAATTTGATATTGTTGGTGATGTAGTGAGAAGCGCGCTACCAGATGAAGTTATGCTTGGAGATCCTGTGACATATCTGTACGTACAACAAGGATTTAGAAAGCCTCTTGAAGCTTCTTTGAGGCCCGTAGACCTAGGTGCGGCTGCTTAATATCTCCACGATAGGGGTCGATTTTTTGTACATTTTCGGGTATAATTGATCGACTTGATTAGGAGTACACGAGTGGCTGAACAGATCGTAGTAAAGGGCGCGCGGGAGCATAATCTCAAGAATATTGACGTGACGATTCCCCGCAATAAACTAGTCGTGATCACCGGTCTGAGCGGATCAGGCAAGTCCAGCTTGGCTTTTGATACCATTTATGCTGAGGGCCAGCGGCGCTATGTGGAATCTTTGAGTTCGTATGCTCGTCAATTTTTGGGGCTTATGGAAAAGCCGGATGTTGATCAGATCGATGGTTTGAGTCCTGCAATTTCGATTGATCAGAAGTCCACCTCGCGAAATCCGCGCTCCACCGTAGCAACGGTAACCGAAATCTATGACTATCTACGTTTATTATTCGCTCGTATCGGTGTGCCACATTGTCCGATAGATGGTAGTCCGGTCGTGCGCCAAACCAGCACTGGCATCATTGATCAAATCGTGGTCGCTACGAATGGCAAGCGATTAATGGTCTTGGCACCGGTAGTGATTGATAAAAAAGGTGCCTTCGAGCATATTCCTGAGCAGTATCAGCGGGCTGGTTTTGCTCGCGTACGAGTCGATGGCGTGGTGTACGCCTTGGATGAATTTCCCGAACTCGATAAAGCCTACCGTCACCGGATCGAAGTAGTAGTTGATCGATTAGTAAATGATACTGACAGCCGCGGCCGCCTGGTGCAATCAGTAGAACAGGCGTTGGAAGTGGCCGAAGGCAAGGTTGTCATATTGGATGCTGACGATGACGCGACTACGACCTACAGCCTGATGTACGCCTGCCCGCAACACCCAGAAATTACCATTCCTGAGCTGGAGCCACGTACCTTTAGCTTCAACTCACCGCATGGTGCCTGCCCCGTTTGTACCGGACTCGGCAATCGATTAGAAGTTGATCCTGAACTGGTCATCCCTAATGGCACATTGACCATCGCCGAAGGTGCCATCCGACCCTATAACCGCATTAACGTCGATAATTGGTACATGAAAAAATTGCAAGCGGTGGCTGAGACGTATAAGTTTTCACTACACGTGCCGACTGGTGAGCTGACACCAGAACAGCTGAATCTGATCATGTACGGTACGGGCAAAGAAACCTTTAAAGTAGGTCTTGGCCAAGGCCGCATGTTCGAGACGACCTACGAAGGCGTCATACCGAACTTAGAGCGCCGCCACAAAGAGACCGATAGCGATTTTATTCGTCGTGACATCGAACGCTTCATGCAAGAGAAGCCTTGTCATGCTTGTCATGGATTGCGTCTGAAGCCGGAAGTGCTGGCTATCACGATCGGCAAAGATTCGATCATGGATATCTGCCAGCTGTCGATTGATGACGCTTTGGCTTGGTTTAAAGGCTTACAGTTGAATGAAAAAGATGCCAAAATTGCCGAAATGATTCTCAAAGAAATTGGTGCCCGCCTGCAGTTTTTGCAGGATGTGGGATTGAATTATCTAAACTTATTGCGGGGTGCTACTACGCTCAGCGGCGGGGAGGCGCAGCGTATTCGCTTGGCAACCCAGATCGGCTCCGGTCTGATGGGCGTGCTCTATGTGCTAGACGAGCCAAGTATCGGTTTGCACCAGCGGGACAATGCCCGATTGATCCGGACGCTCAAGCATTTGCGTGAACTAGGTAATACCGTCATCGTCGTCGAGCATGACGAAGAAACCATTCGTACCGCTGATTATTTACTAGACATTGGCCCTGGCGCTGGTATTCATGGCGGTAAAGTCGTAGCTGCTGGCTCGCCAAGCGAGGTCGTTAAAGTCAAAGACAGTATCACTGCGCAATATCTGTCCGGCAAAAAAGAGATTGTTACTCCCAAAAAACGTCGCCAAGGTAATGGCAAATCATTACTCATCAAAGGCGCGCGTGAAAACAATTTGAAAGATGTCGACGCTGAAATCCCACTTGGCAAATTAGTTGTCGTCAGTGGTGTCAGCGGCTCCGGCAAATCCAGCCTCATCAACGACATTTTGGCCAAAGAATTATTAGCTCGCTTGCACCGCGCCAGCACTGTTCCAGGCAAACATGAAAATATCGAAGGCATCAAGCAGCTCGATAAAGCGATTATCATCGATCAGTCGCCGATTGGCCGCACGCCGCGTTCCAATCCAGCAACTTACACTGGTCTATTTACGCCGATCCGCGAACTGTTTGCAGGTATGCCGGAAGCCAAGCTGCGGGGCTACAGCGCCGGCCGCTTCAGCTTCAACGTCAAAGGTGGCCGCTGCGAAAACTGCGCCGGTGATGGCATTATCAAGATCGAAATGCACTTCTTACCTGACGTCTACGTACCTTGCGAAGTTTGCCATGGCAAGCGCTACAACCGCGAAGCGCTGGAAATCCACTACAAAGGCAAAACCATCGCTGACGTCTTAGCTATGACCTGCGAACAAGCGCTGGAATTTTTTGCTAACATCCCAGCTATCGCGCGCAAACTGCAGACTTTGGTTGACGTGGGCTTAGGCTACATCGCGCTCGGTCAATCAGCCACGACGCTCAGCGGCGGCGAAGCCCAGCGTATCAAGCTGTCCACCGAACTCAGCCGTCGTCCGACGGGCAAGACGCTTTATATCCTCGACGAACCAACTACTGGCCTGCACATGGCCGATGTCGATAAATTGCTGCATATGCTGCACGCCCTGGTTGATGCCGGCAATAGCATGGTGGTTATTGAGCACAATCTGGATGTCATCAAAAATGCTGATTGGCTAATCGACATGGGGCCCGAAGGTGGCAACGCCGGTGGCCAGATTGTCGCCCAGGGCACACCCGAACAAGTCGCCAAGGTAGCCAAAAGCTACACTGGCCAATACCTGAAAGCAATACTCTAACTCTGCCTGCTCGGTAGCAATACCAGAGTGATGCCATCCAGTATCCTGCTGCCGAGGGGTTTCCCGAGACGCTTTGCCTCCCACATTAATTTTTGGTGATTTCGGAAGTTTCTAAACGCTCGCTCGGCTTTCATGTGTGCTCCTACCTCATCTAATAACGTGGTTAGCGTGTTCGCTGTGTTGTGATTTTCGAGCAGTACGTTTTTAGCGCGCTCTGCCAATTCATCCTGTTCTCTGACTATAGCACCCACGTAAGTACTTATAAGTCTTTGGTTGGTAGTTATAATCGAACTTTCCGAGAAAAGATGGCCAAAGTACTGCACTCCGGGCTCGCGGACCTCGTGTATGGGCCGAAAGGCCTGTCGAGCTTCACGTATCAGCTCTTCTGTCGGCGAAAGTGAACGCTCCACTGCTTCAAATATCTCCATGGGCTTCTCCTGACATTAATCTGGATTATTGACGATTCTACCAATATTAGCAAGAAAATTATAATAGAGCATGATCAAAAATACCCCAAATACATTACTTTAACAGAGATGAAACGCGGTAAAACATTGACATAAGTGGTATAATAAAGTTATGAAAAGTCAATCTTCAGGAAGAGCGGAACGGAGTATACCGCGTCGGACGGGAATTGCCGAGGCGATGGAGCATTCTGGTATTGATGCGTTAAGTGCCGAGCTGTCGGATGTGGGTCAGATTTATGAAAGACACCTGCTTGATCCAGTGGCTATCAGACGTGAAGCAGCTGCTCATCAACCAAGGTTGCCGAAAGACGTACTCGAACTGGAGCTGCTCTTTAGGAGTTCCGACTGAATCAAATTAGTTTTTAGAGTGATATTTCCCGAAAACAGCTTTTGAAAAATGATACAAGGTGGGGCCGAGGGTGATAAGTATCGCGGCGGCCACGACCACTAGAATGTAATGGTCGATGTTGGGGATTTTGGTGCCGAACCAGTAGCCGATTAATGTCACGCTGGCGGCCCAACCGATGTCACCGATAGCGTCAAAGATAAAGAATTGCTTATAATTCATGCCCGCCACGCCAGCGACTGCCGGAGCGAACGTGCGGACAATCGGTACGAAGTGCGCCAGCAGCATGGTTTTGCTGCCGTATTTCTCGTAGAAAGCCTCCGCGCGCTGAATGTGTTCTTGGCGAAAAATAATGCCGTCCGGTTTGCGAAACAGCCGCCGCCCGTAGTGTTTCCCAATGTGGTAGCCGACATTGTCGCCAGCAATGGCCGCCACGCCTACTACGGCTATGACTGCCGCCAATGACAGCTTGCCCTGGCCAGCAAACACGCCAGCGCTTAGTAGCAACGTGTCACCAGGGAAGAAAAAGCCGATAAACATGCCGGATTCGCCAAAGATGATGGCCGCGATCAGCACTAAGCCGCCGGCCTGCACGATATCTGAAACATTAAACATGTGCTCTTAGCCTAATTGGTTTGGCGGTCTACGTCTAGTGGTAAGTTTGCTATACTATAGGTAGAAAGTAGGAGGTGCAGACAATTATGTCCGATGATTCTATTAGTTTGACGCTGGAGCCGCGTGAAGTAACCGGTAAAGCAGTTAAACATTTGCGGCGCGATGGGCAGGTACCGGCAGTTATTCATGACCATGGTAAAGATTCGTTGATCGTGCAGGCTGATGCTATGAAAATGCTAAAAGTCTGGCAACAGGCTGGCAAACATCATCCGGTGCAACTCAAAGCTGGCGACCAGAAGTACACTGCACTTATAAAAACTGCTACCTTTGATCCAAAGAAACACCTGCTAACGCACGTGGTTTTCAACGCGGTTGATAAGAATCAGAAAGTTGACGCCGAAATCCCCGTCCGGCCGCGCTACGACGAAGGCAACGAATCCAGCCCTGCCGAACGCAATGGCTTGATCGTATTAGCTCAGCTGGAGACGGTTCAAGTCAAAGCGGTGGCTGATAGGCTGCCGGACTTTTTGGAATACGACGCCGAAAAACTAGTTGACGTCGGTGATCACGTGACTGTCGCGGCTCTGACCATACCCGACGGCGTGGAGCTGGAAACCGAGCCTGAGCACACCATCGCGACCGTCTACGAACCAAGCGCCTTAGCTGCCGCCAATGACGCGGCCGGCGGTGACGCTGAAGAGGTCGATGAAGCTGCCGCAGAGTCCGAAGCTGAAGGCACCGCCGAAGAAGGCGCTCAGAGTAGCGAAGATAAACCAGGCGATAAAGATCAGAAAACATCTGACTCGTCTTCTGCTGAACCTGCTAAAGAAGACAAAAACAGTAAAACCGAATAATATATTGTTATGGCTACAAGCGTAGAAACAGCAGTCTTTGATACGGCCGCTCCCAGCTTCCTGGATTACGAACAGCAAGTACATGGTCGAACGCGCTATGAGCTGGTGTGGGATAATCTCACCGAAGAGGAAACCATACTATCAGAGCAACCGCTCAACGTCCTGGACGTAGGAGTTGGCAGCGGTCGAGAAGCCGCGCGGCTGGCTAGTCTGGGGCATCAGGTAGTGCTGCTGGAAGAGTCGCTGGTACAGCAAAAGTTCGCTACGGAACGGTTCGCTGATCTGTCTCCCGACGTCCGCGGCCGTATCGACTTCGGCAAACGCAAACGTGTGTTCGAGGACATACGAGGGCAGGGAGGTTCTTTTGATCTGGTGCTATGTCATGGGGTCGCTATGTATCAAGATGATCCCTATGAATTTCTCCGGCGAGTCATCAGCTTCGCGAAACCAGACGGTCGAGTTTCTATTCTGGAAAAAGGCTATTTGTGGGCCTTGACCAATTTGATCGATGAAGGTCGGGCAACAGAGGCTGAAATTCGCGATTACCAAGACCGACAACGTATTAAAAACGATGCCGACATAGACGGGCTAGTTTATGCTTTCAAATCAAGGCAGATACTACAGACGCTGAAACGTAACGGCGTGGAAATCTTGCAGTGGTCGGGTGTGCGCATGGGTAAGGAGAAAGACAGCAGGTGGCTGGCCGATATCGGCGAAGCTAAGTTTCAGGAAATCCTCGCTGAAGAACGTCTAGATGGTAAAGATCTTGGGAAACGCGGCCATGGACAAATGTTGCATGTCATCGGCCGCAAAACGTGATGAACCTAGTATTACTTACATAAAAATTCAGGAAAAGTATACCTTATTCTTCGATAAAACCGCCGGATTGGTGCGACCAGAGTTTGGCGTACAACCCCTTGGCTTTGAGCAGCTTCTGATGCGAGCCATCTTCTACGATTCGGCCCTCGTCGAGCACGATAATTCTATCCAAACGCTGGATGGTACTCAGTCGGTGGGCGATGACGATAGCGGTGCGACCTTGCATGAGATCCCAGAGGGCGGACTGGATAAACACCTCGCTTTCGCTGTCCAAGGCACTGGTGGCCTCATCGAGGACTCAAATAGAGGCGTGTTTGAGAATAGCCCGGGCGATGGCGATGCGTTGCCGCTGACCGCCACTGAGCTTGACACCGCGTTCGCCGACGATAGTGTCAAATCCTTGTGGCAGGGCGGTGATAAAATCTAGCGCGTAGGCCTTTTTCGCGGCTTTGGCGATAGCATCTGCTGAGGCGTGCGGCAGGCCATAGGCAATGTTCTGACTAATGGTGCGATGGAATAGTAAAGGCTCTTGCGGTACATAGGAAATAGCTTCCCGCAAACTGGCTTGCGTAACCTTTGAAATATCTTGTTCGTCGATGCTGATTTCACCACTTTGGATGTCTTCGAACCGCAGCAGTAAGCGGGTAAAGGTAGATTTTCCGCCGCCGCTCGGTCCGACTAGACCGACCTTTTCGCCAGGTTTTATCGACAGATCAAGACGCTCAAAGACAGCGTCCTGGCCAGCATCTTTGTCGTACTGGAAATCTACTTGCTTGAAATCTATTTGACCTTTTTTGACACGCAAACTTGGGGCGTCCGGTTGATCTAAAATCTCGGGTGTTTCCTGTAGTATTTCGGTCATCGGAGAGGCGTCCAGCAAAGAATCTTCGATAGATCGCACCATGGTGTTGATCTCAAACAGCCGGTTGGTCAGCGTGATGGTATAGGTAAAGGCGAATATGCCGATGGCTAGAATGGCGGGATCCCGCTGAACTAGGTGAATCATCAGCCAGACAAAAACGACTTCAAAAGCTAGGACTACGGCGATTCGGTTGTTGCCGTCGGCAGCCACTAGCTGCCAGCTGAGGATACGGTGTCGGAGCAAGTCGTCTTCTAGGACTTCATTACGATCCATCTCAAACGATTCTTTGGCAAAGGTTTTGACAGTTTGGGTATTGGTGATAGTGTCGGCTAGATTGGCGATCACCTTTTTGCGCGCGGCTTGCCGCTCTGCCCGCGCCGGCG
>JBAQZF010000106.1:0-2231 GCA_049790715.1 Saccharimonadales bacterium (SeqCode)
GGCTAAAAGCAAGTTACGCAACACGTAGTTTAACCTATCCCTGAGCTAATCACGCTAATGTCATCACCCGTACGGCAAAGATCTGAATTCGCCAACGCGACAGTAGCTTTCTCTCGGGTAGTGTGAGCTAAATAATCTTCGTACTTCTGGCAGGTCGGGAGGCTTCGCAGCAATGCCGCGTGGTCATTATTTTCCTTGATAGCGCAGCCTCCCAGCACACTCAAAGTAGCTATGGATACAGTAACCGCTAAGAATTCTTTACCATGTAATCTTCTCATACATAAACTATAACATAGTATTTTATATATTGCAATATTCTGGTGACCTCACGGGGAATCGAACCCCGATTGCCAGGATGAGAACCTGGTGTCCTAACCGTTAGACGATGAGGCCAAACCGCAGGAATGTATAAAATGTGTTTACATATTTTATCATTCCGAGGATTTGGGTGTATATCCGAAGGATATGAGGCACTAAACATGCCTGTGGCATGTTTAGTAGACACTGAACGATAAAACCAAGTTTTACCTTATCACATCTGTTACGGCGCGTCCAGAGAGTGCGCCAAAGCCAGCGAAAGCATAAGGACATTGCATAAAACAGCTCTGGCACCGATAATGTAAGTAGTTGCTATCCATGCGTAGTTTTCCGTCCATTGTCGTCAACAGGTGGGCCCGGCGATTATCAGCGGGGTATTGCTGATGTTTGGCTTCGGCGCGGCCAAAAAGCCAGGGGCAAACGCCAGCCACCTCAGCGGTGATCTAGCTGATGAAAAACGGCGCTTCGAGGTCATCGTCAACAGTATCGAAGACGGCGTGATTATGATTGACAATCAGCAGGTCATTCAGTTGATCAACCCTGGCGCGGCGGCCATCTGTGGTTGGCCAGCGCAGGAGGCCACCAACCTGAGCCTCAAAACAGTCATAAAACTAGTCAACGAAAAAGGCGAGGCCAGTAGCGACGCCGACAGCCCTTTTAGCCGCGTCTTCAAAACCGGCCAGACTATCCGCGATAACCACGCCTTCCTGATGGGCCGCGATAACAAGCAGCGTTCTATCAACCTCAGCGTTTCACCACTGTTAGACAGTCAGAAACAGGTGACCGCGGCGGTGGCCGTATTTCAAGATGTCAGCCAGGAGCGAGCCGAGGAGCGCCAGCGGGCCGACTTCATCAGCACCGCCAGTCACGAGATGCGCACTCCGGTGGCCGCCATCGAAGGCTACCTGGCGCTGGCGCTCAACGATAAAGTCGCAACTATCGACAATCGAGCCCGTGGCTATCTGGAAAAAGCCCACATCTCCACCCAGCATCTCGGCCAGCTCTTCCAAGATCTGCTGACCAGCGCCAAAGCCGAAGACGGCCGCCTGACCAGCCACCCCAGTGTCATCGAGCTGGGCGCCTTTTTGGAGCAATTGACCAATGATTTGCGCTTTTCAGCCGAGAAAAAAGGGCTCAAGACTGACTTTACCGTCGGCTCCAGCCGCGTCATCGACGCCACCAAAGACACCGGCGGCGAACGGGTCATACGGCCGCTGTACTACGCCTACGCCGATCCTGACCGGCTGCGCGAAGTCGTCACCAATCTGTTTGATAACGCCGTCAAATACACCGCCGAGGGCAGCATCACCATCGGTCTGACCGGCGACAATCAAGTGACGCAGTGCTACGTGCGCGACACCGGCCCGGGCATACCGGCTGACGACGTGCCACATCTGTTTCAAAAATTTTACCGCGTTGACAATTCCGCCACTCGCACCATCGGCGGCACCGGCTTGGGGCTGTTTATCGCCCGCAAAATCATCGAGCTGTACAATGGCCGCGTCTGGGTAGAGAGCGAAGTCGGCAAGGGCAGCAGTTTTTACATAAATTTACCGCGCTTGACGCGCGAGAAGGCCACCGAGCTCCAGGCCGCGGCTGGCAAAAACACCCAGCTGCAACCGATTACCTCTCTGGCCAACCCCTGAGCATAATTAGCGTAAGAAGTTCTGACACCGGCCATGATACAATACAGGTAAACGTAAATCATAAGCGGAACAACACTAAAGAGGCACCAATCAATGGCAAAAATACTGTTGGTCGAAGATGATAACAATCTAAGGGAAATCTACGAAGCCCGCCTGCAGGCCGAAGGCTACACCATCGTAGCCGCCCAAGACGGCGAGCAAGCGCTAGTGATCGCCAAGGCCGAAAAACCCGATCTGGTGATTTCTGACATCATGATGCCCAAAATC
>JBAQZF010000107.1:0-2038 GCA_049790715.1 Saccharimonadales bacterium (SeqCode)
CCTCCTCGCACATCAGGGGTTCAAGCACCACCACTGGTGGAAGAAGGGGCAGGCCCAGGGCCAGCCATCCCAGACGAAGGCGATCGTGCTCGACGTCGACGACACCACGCTCGCGACCTGGAACTACGAGGTGTTCAGCAACTGGGCGTTCAACCCGACCACCAATGCCACCTACGTCCTCGGGCAGCTGTTCCCGCCGGTGCCCGGCATGGTCGACATGGTGACCCAGGCAGCCCAGGAGGGCTACGCCATCATCTACATCACGGGCCGGCCGGCGCTGCAGGAGCCTGCGACGCTCGGCAACCTGACGGCCGACGGCGTGGGCGTCGACGCGGGCTATCCGGCCCCGACGAAGCTGAACGACGGCGAGGACGGACTGTTCACGAAGCCCCTCCCCGCGGACTATCCCCGAGAAGTAAATACGCATGAGTATAGTATTCAGTAGAAAGAAGCAAGTGGCAAGCACTAAGGCGACAAATTTTTGAAGCTGTCATCCTGAACTCGTTTCAGGATCCACGCGGTAAGTCAGTTTTTCGTTTTATCCTGACCAACACTAGAAAAACATCGTTTAAGCTATAATCTACATAAGATGAACAAGCGGCACCTGCACCATACCTGGACAAAATTACGCTTTATAAAGCCCTGGTATTTTTTAATCCTAACCGCTATCAGTGTGCTGATTTGTGGGTTGGCGCTGCGTGCCAACAACGAACACATGATAACCTTACGCGACTCGGTCTATGCGGCCGATAAAGGTGCTTCAACTACTTCAGCGGACTCTTCGGATAGTGTCGAGAATCAGTCAGTGCCTGACGTAGAAACCGCTCTTAAAAAATTACAAAATTACGTTACGCGTCACATGAACACCAACTTGGGCGCTGGCTCGAACGCGGTCTACCCTCCCATCCAGCTCAAATACACCTACGAGCGCCTAGTCAAAGCCCAGACCGACGCCGCCGCCCAAGCCAACAGTCAGATCTACACCGATGCCCAGCATAGCTGCGAGCAGCAAGATTCGACGGATTTTTCCGGCCGTAACCGCGTGCCTTGTATCGAACAATATGTCCAAGCCCACACCACCCAGCAATCCCCGCCAATCCCCGACGCTCTCTACAAATTCTCGTTTATCTCGCCGCGCTGGTCACCCGATCTGGCTGGCTGGAGCCTGGTAGCGACTATGGTCAGCTTTTTGCTCTTTGTCGTGGCTTTTGTCGCGAATCGATGGTTTCGCCACGCGGTAGCTTAGCAGATGCTTATCAGGCTGATAGGCTCTTCTTGAACAGAGTTGATGCTAATAACCCTATCGTTCGGCTTTTGAGGACACCAAACACTCGCCTTAAAGCTTTGAGCGCCTATCTTTCTCAAGCACGCGATCCTAAAACAGATAACACCCTCCGAAAAGAGGGTGTTATGCTCCAAAGCTTTAGCCTAAGCTACGGTTTTTTGGTCGTGTCAGTGCTAGGAGTGGCGCTGGTACCGGCGTTTTGGACGCTGCTGCTGGTGTTGGTGGAACTGCTGCTCTGGTCGGCACACTTCTGGCCTTGAGGGTTTTGCTTCTCAAAGGTGGAAACAGCCTTGGCTACTTGTCCGCCGTCTTGCAAGTTTTCCCAGAATGTCACTTGGTCGCTGTTGATGACCATGCGGTCGTAGGGCTCGTGTAATTCACAGCCGAGTTTTACGAGGGTGACATTGGTGTTAGCGGCCTTGGTCGCGTCAGTGCTACTGCCGGAAGTCTGCAAGTAGTAGATGTTGTTGAGGACCAGGTACTTGTCGTTGAGCGTCGAGATCTTACCGAAGTATACCTGGCCGGTATTTAGGAAAACAGCCTGCAACTTGGTGTTGTCCACGTATTTGCTCTGATTGTTATCATTGCCGAAGCTGATGACGGCGACCAGCGCTATCAAGAGCACTACGATAGCCGCGCCCAAGACGACGCCAGCTATCCGGTTCCATTTGCTGTTATCGGGCTTACTTCTTCTAGGATTGCCCGAGGATGCTACCGGACGACTACCGGGCGCTACTGTTTGCGGCTGAGTAC
>JBAQZF010000108.1:0-7432 GCA_049790715.1 Saccharimonadales bacterium (SeqCode)
GGACATTTTTTAGTGTCGATTTTGTCAGCTCGGAAACGACCATGGCAATTTGAACATTCTACTAACGGGTCAGTAAAGGTCTCAGTGTGACCGCTGGCTTGCCAGACTTTTTGATTCATTAAAATTGCTGCATCGACGCCGTACATGTTGTCGCGCTCTTCGACGAAGGTCTTCCACCAAAGATTCATGATGTTACGCTTTAGCGCTACACCGAGCGGGCCATAATCCCACGTGCCAGCCAAACCGCCATACACATCACTGCCCTGGTAGATAAACCCGCGCCGCTTGCACAGGCTGACAATAGTTTCTAAATTCGTGTCACTCATCTTGCTAAGATTATACCCTTTTCACCGAGGTTTGCGAACGCCAGACTAAAAGCCTTGCCTCAAATCAGGTCATGCCAGGCGCGCAAAGCTGTTTCTGCCATCTGTTGATGGTAATCCATCCAAGGGTTTTCAACCTCACCATACTCCAGAGTGCCAACAGCCAATAAAGACTGTATCGTACGAGCCAGCGCGAACTTATTATCAGCAATAAATTTATCTTTGACGAATTGTCGTACCGCCAAGTGCTCTTCATCGTCTGGCGTAACTAACAATACATTCAAACCAAGACCAACCATATCAGAAGCCGGATTACCAATGTCCAAATACGCTGGATCAACGAATACCACGCCGTCAGCCGTAACGCCTATATTGTTGAAGTTTACATCCCGTATCTGTATCCGTTCGCCAGCCCGCTTGTCATATCGAGCAGAGCAATCTTTGATCTCTTCATACAGTTCAGCATTGCCATTAAAATACTGCTGCCCGCGCGAGTTGACTACATGGCTTTTACCCGAGCTCCAGGCATGTTCAAATAATCGCGCATAATCATCATCGTTCAATGTATTCGGGCTTTCTTTATACAAATAATTCATAAGGCTATCGGCAGTGTACCGTATGCGCTTTTTTTGTCCTTCAGGAACGTCCACTGCATGTATAGCGCTGATTGAATCAAACAATTTCTGTGTGTTTTCTAGCGTCCAAGGGCCGCCCCAAGTAGTTTCTGGCAAATAATCAATAAGGAGCGCTCTGGTCTGCTCTGTTCGTACATATGTATGAAAGCCCGGAAAATATCTACCAGTCAACCTCAGTTGTGCTAATGATTGATAATGAGTAGCTTCTGCGTCCAGCACCCTGCTTTCCAACTGGTTCTGGGCATCAACAACCTTGGCGAACAACTGCTTTGGCCCTTCGGGAGTCTGACATGTTACGACATATTTTTCCGCTTGAGTGAAACCCCCGGAAAGCGGCTCAAACCGCACACCAGTTCCTTCACCTTCAAGCGCTTCAGTTATTTCCCGATTGTGTGTCTGGTTCATTAGCAGTCGATTATACCCGAATATAAGAAGTTAGCATAGTGCGCACCACGAGTTGCAGGTCAGACAATGCCGTATCAATGCCTTGAACTTTAGTGAGTACCTGCGGCGAGTTCTTGCTAAAAAGCAGCCGCAAAACCTTGATGTGAGCCGATGAGAAGTTACCGTCGGCATAAGGAGTAAACATCATATCCTCAAAATCAAAGTTATATGTTTGGTCACTCCTTAAGTCTTCCCCCAAACTGTCTGTCAACAGATTCGGCATGTGACCGCTTTGGCGGAGCAGCTGGGATTCGAACCATAGTCGTACCAGATTGGTCTCAATCGCTTTGTCGTCCAGCGCGTGAAATGATTGCTCCAAGAGCGTGAAATATTCCGGCTCCGGCTGATCTTCGGTCGCTTTATTGAGCAATTTTATCAGATCGTAGCCCAGTTGCACGCGCTCGATATCCTCGACAATGTGACCATAGTGTTTGAGCATGCGGGCGCTGATCAGCGTGCCGATCTCACCTTTTCCTTTGATAAACGTGAGGTCACTGACGCTAAATAATTCAATGCCACCCGCCAGCTTACTTTTCGCCCGCCGCACGCCACGAGCCATCAGCCGTAGCTTGCCCTGCTCCGGCGTCAGTAGCGTGATGATCCGATCGGCCTCGCCATAATTTGTCCGGCTCAGCACGATTCCCCTAGTTATCAACTGTTTCACGCTGATACCGACAGACAATTCTCCGCGCTGTCCACTAGTTGCCGCAGCGACGTATGCGGTTTATAGAGATAGGCGTGGACAGACAATTCATCTTTGAGCAATTGCCAGCTGCCAGCAAATTCGCCAGGCGGCACATGTGTGTGCACGATGACTGGTATACGCTGCCAATCAGGATAGGAACGAAATTCATACAAAAATTCGATACCCGAATGTTCGATCAGCTGCAATTCCACGATGACCACGTCCGGCCGCGTCTTGTCGGCCACCAAAATCGCCGCCTGCGCAGCGGCACAGACCACAACCTCATGGCCAGCGCGCGCTAAAGCCCGCTGATAGATCTCAGCCAGCACGCGGTCCGGTTCGATCAAGAAGATTCGAGACATATCGAGCTACTACACCAGCCGCAATTGATTATTCGAGGGTAAAACCGCCCCCAGGCCATACAAACCATGATGCCGCGAGGCCCGCAGCCGCAAGCTCATAGCCTGCAAAATGGCATCAGCCACGAAAATCCCCGCGCCGCTGGTGTGCGTCAGATTGAGCAAAGGCTGACGACCGCGGCCCTGCAGTAAGCGTCCGCGCCGCAGCGCCTCGTTCGTCACCTGAGCCGTTTCAGTATACAAACCAGCCACGATCCCGTAGCGGCTACGATGGGTGGCTAGCTGCAAAGTCAGTTGGCGCGGCGCGGCGCCCAAGGCCGGCAAGGCTTCGATCAGCGCCGCGCCCAAGCTCGTCAGCGCCGCCTGCAATCCCTGCCGGTGCGCCATCACCGTCCCATAGCGGCCAGCCACGTGTAGCTCCAGCGACACGCCATAAGTCTTCGCGAAAGCGTCCAACTGTTGTCCCGTATCGTACAAGACCGACGATACCGACACCGGTTCGATGTCAAAATGCTGCGGCTCCAGCGCCAGACGCACGCCCAGCAAATAATTATCCAGCAGCCGCAGCGCCGTATCCGCCGTCGCCTGAACAGCCAACAGATCAGTTTGCCCGTCCAAGCGACCCTGCTCCACCTGCCGAGCTATCTGCAGCAAGGGCAGTTTTAGCTCCTCGGCCACGCTCAGCAGCAATTGCTGTGACAAAACCGGCAGATCAGCATCAGCGCGCATCATGAACCCCAATTCCCTCAGTTACCTACCCCAAGTATAGCAAACCAGCTAACGCACGCGGCAATTGACCATTATCAGTCTAGGAGGTATATACGTAGCGTAAAAGTAGGGTCAGGCGAAGTGCAACCCGACCTCTGAAAGAGGCCGGCGTAAAACGCACTACTTTTACGCTACGTATATACCTCCGACCCAACCTATGGTGAAAAGCTAAAGTTGGGCAAGATAATAGTATTGAAATCGTTCAAAAACTGATTGCCATCCGTCGAGATTTCCAAGGTTTCCGAGCGCAGCGGCAAGATGACAGCCGTCCCCGTCTTTTGACCATTGCCACCTGGCAGCGTGCCGCTAGCCTGGATGCCCACGACTTTTGGCAATTTTGGCAGCGCGTACGGCGTGATAGTCAGCGGTACCGAGCCTGGAGAGTTGCTAGATTGCTGCTGATTCTGAAAGTCACTCAACGTCTGCGCGTATGGCTGGTCAAGTACCTGTACTCGCAGCGCGAACGCTGAATTTTGATCAGCCACCGATGGCACGATTCCCGGATAAAAATAGCCGCTGACCGGCGTGTTGCCAGAGCTTGAGCCTGACGCGCTGGTATCCACGTAGCCGCTCCAGGTCTTCGGATATTGCAGCGCGATACTGCCGTAAGATTCCGGCCCGTTATAAGTACGCAGGGGATTTTTTTCCTCTTCGGCGAATTGCGCGCTTTTGAGCTTATCCTCCTGCTGTTTTGCCGTATCCACCGCCACACCGATCTTGCTATCAACATTATTTTTATAATCTTGCCGACCACCGTAGGCCCACACCCCAAATCCAATTGCCCCAAGAAGCAACAGCACCGTCAGCACCAAAGAAACAGCTACACCACTGACGCCATCCTGATTAAGCTTACGCATATACGTAAATGGTAAATCAGTCGCCTCTGCTTGGCAAGTGCATTACAAATTTTAGGTCCTATTCATATCGATACAGAAAAAGTCCGTTCTTTTTAGTAGCTGGTTTTTTGTTAGGAATTTCGAAGGCAAAGCTGATAAGCTTGACCGGCTTGTGTGGATATTGTATAACTTTTTTATGCAATTTTTCCATGTAGCGCGGCAATAAAAATACGAATATCGCGTCCGCTTCCGACCAAGGTTTTCGCCAAAAATCACCCCATATAATCCGCACTTGTTTACGGTAGCGACGGGTGCGTAGCCAAGCCACTATGACTAGTAAAGGATTAAGCTCGTACCCCACGACACGTATGCCCTGCTGGGCAGCAGCGACCAGCATCTTGCCATCGCCGCAGCCTAATTCCAGCAAAGTATTGCCAGGTTGCAAATCGGCCAGCCCCAAAGCCACGTCAACTTGCCTGCCCAGCGTCGGCAGATACGGCGCCCCGACCAGCAGTACTCCCGCGAAACAGACCAATAGTACAACGATGACAATCAACCAAATCATGCTTTTGGCTTGTGCGTGAGTGTCGCCCGCAACTCCCGCACTTCGTTCTCAGCCGTTTTCAGATACGTTTCCAGCTGCCGCGTCAGCTCCAGACCTCGCTTGTAGTGCTTGAGTGCCAGATCCACGTCCAGATCATCACGCTGCAACTCGATCATAAGTTCATCCAGCTCGGTCTTGAGTGTTTGATAATCCGGTTGTGCTACGTTACCTTTTGCCATGTGTACCCTTTACTTTATCGACGGTTGCCGCGAAATGGCCGTCAGCCAGCTGTATATCCACTATACCACCGCTAGACATTGATTGAGTACTACGTACCGCCTGGCCTTCCAGCCGCACGATGGCATAGCCTCGCCGCAAAACAGCCTCAGGATTCAATGCCGCCAGCAATCGAGCCTGCGACTGTACTGCTGTTTTTAACACAAAAAATATCTGTTCCACATATTGCCCCAATGCCGCTGCCTGTTGACTGGCGTCGTCACGTGCCGTCTGTAAGCGACGTTCAACCTGCTGCCGCAATTGCTCAGCCGTAGCTCGCAGCTCACGTAACGTATGTTGACGATCCGGCACTAGCAGTTCTGCCGCATTACTTGGCGTGCTAGCCCGCTTATCTGCCGCCAGCTCCGCCAAAGACAGGTCGATCTCATGCCCGATGGCCACCAGCGTCGGCACCCGGCTGGCCGCCACCGCACGAGTCACCTGTTCGCTGCTGAATGCCGCCAAATCCTCGGCGCTCCCACCACCGCGAATCATCACGATCACTTCTGGTGGCCGCGCCAAAGCGTTAAACTGCTCCATAGCCTCCGTCAGTTGCCGCGCGGCGTTTTCACCCTGGACTTGCGTGTCAATCAGCTCAATCTCCAGACCGCCCCAGCGCGCGCCCAAGACTTTCACGAAATCAGCATACGCCGCCGACTGCCGCGAGGTAATCAATCCAATCCGCCGCGGCGGATACGGCACTGGGCGCTTGCGCTCTTCATCAAATAGGCCCTCTTTCGCCAGTTTAGCCTTAAGCAGATCAGCCGCCCGTCGGATACTCCCCTCGCCGGCCGGTCGAATCCACTGGACATTGACGCTAAAACCATAGCGATTGTGCAACCGCGGCTGGCCGCGGACCTTGAGCAGCATGCCATCCTCCAGCGGCCCCGGCAGTTGAAAAACTGTCCCGAAAAATTTAACCGTCGACAGCTCGTCTTTCAGATCAAAATACACCCACTTGTCTTTGCTGACTCGAAAGTTCGCCAGCTCGCCGCTGACCACCAAATCTGGATAGGCATACTCCAGCGTCTGATTGAGCAGCGCCACGAACTCACTAACACTAAGCTCCAGCCCCGTCGTTTCAATTGCCACGCGCAGCCCTTGGCGATTGATCATCATGGCGTAACGCTTTGTGGTAGAGATAATAACCAGGCGGCAATTGAATAGCAGAATTCAGTACGCGGTACATAACCGTCACTGGCAAGCTCAGCCGCGGCGGCACGCCGGTCGCCGCCAACACCGTCGTCATCAATGCCTCGTAAATCCCCACGCCGCCTGGCAATACCGACACCAATCCAGCAAAATTGGCAATACCATAGGCCAAGATAACCGCGCCGATATTGACCCACTCGCCAAAGGCGATATACACCACGTAGATTGCCAGCACTTCGGTAGCATCAGCGATCAGCGCGTACAAAAATGGAGCCCGAAGCTGCTGGTAGTTGCTTTTAATCAGCTTATAATTCTCATGAAAATCGTCAAACGTGGCGCGCGCCTTATCGATGCTAATTGTCTCCGGATAGCGTGGTCGCACAAGCCGGATTAATCGATTAAGGGCTCTGGTCAGCCCTACGAAAAAGCTGTTAATCCGCTGCTGGCTGCCGATAATGTAAGCAAACGCGGCGGTACCGACCAAGAGTAACGTGGACAGCGAACCAGCCACCAGGATCACCAGATTATTCGCCCGCCCCATGGCCGCCAGACACAAGACCCCAAAGACCAGCAGCACCTCAAACGCCAAAAAGTACAAAGCGATTTTCATGACGTGGATCAGCGTCGCTTTGCCGCTGCTGAGCTTCTGGCCATCACGCAGCCTGAGCGTAAAATACGAAATGCCAGTCACCCCGCCGCTCGGGAAGACGTGATTAACGAAGTTTAATTCCACCGATGTTTTGTACAGCTGTTTATACGATAGCTTGTTGCCAACGATAGCAAACAGCCGCCGGTACAGCCGCGCCTGAGCATCATAATTCAGCGCTTCGACCGGAATCAGCAGCAGCAACGCCCAGGCATTCACATGCCGCACGTTATGAAAGGTGTCGCTAATCTGATCACGAATCAGATACACCAGCAGAACCAAAGCCGCCAGCGTCACCAGATTCACCACCAACATCCACCGCCGCCGCCAAAAACTCTGTTCGCTCATATCCCCATTATACCCGACTCCATGTACCTCAAGGTAACTCAAGGCGAATTAAGTCAAACGGCAACATTGCTCAAAGATAAAAGTTCACCAGTTTCTAGCTTATTCAAATTTCTAAATGATGCTTAGTGTTTGGTAGCTTCGTCGTCTGTTTTTTGATGCTCGAGGTCTCGTTCAAACTGCTTAATCCCAAGCCTGTTGATAAGCACCCCTGCCCTATCTTGCGTCTTTGAACCAAATACATGATCGTATGCGGGTCCACTAGCATGATAGCCTTGTGCGTTCGGCCGACCAATCGTATCTTTATCATCCATGCCATGACGCTTCAGAGCTGCGTATGTCTTGGAAACATCTCCTTGACGCTCCATAGCCGTAGCAGAATACGTCTGTGTACCATAGCTAGTTTCAGTAGCTTGACC
>JBAQZF010000109.1:0-2600 GCA_049790715.1 Saccharimonadales bacterium (SeqCode)
CTAGGATGGCGCGAGCGTGGCCTTCGGTGATTTTGCCGGCGGCTAGGGCTTCGCGAGCGGCCTCGGGCAGTTGGAGCAAGCGAACGGTGTTATTGACGGTGGAAGTGGCTTTGCCGAGGCGCTGGGCGATTTGGTCGTAGGGCAGCGAGAATTGCTGGTGCAGGCGCTCGATGCTGACGGCTTGCTCGAGCGGGCTGAGGTCGACGCGTTGGACGTTTTCGATGAGGGCTAGTTCTAGCTGCTCTAATTCTTGGCGTTCGCGGACGATGGCTGGGACGGTTCGCAAGCCGGCTAGCTGTGATGCTCGCCAGCGACGCTCGCCAGCGACTAAGGTGTATTTGCCGTCTTTTACGGGGGTCACGACCAGCGGTTGGACGACGCCGTAGCGTTTGATGGAGGCGGCTAATTCTGACAGAGCGGTTTGGTCGAAGTGTTTGCGGGGCTGGTGTGGATTGGGCCGCAGCTGATCGACGGGAATTTTTTCTACCCGATCATCAGATGAGAACAGCAGGCTTTTATCGAAATCGCTGGAAATCAGCGCCTCAAATCCTCGTCCGAGGCCCCGTTTTGGTGGTTGGCTCATGCTATGAATATACCATGGAGACCTGTCGCGGAGTAAGAGGTAATTGCGCGCTAGAGGTGAGGCGCTGGGAACGGGGCGGCTAGAACACTTTGGCTTGACTGAGGGGGAAGACGCGCAGGACGAGTTTGCCGACGATCTGTTTGGCTTGGATGGGGCCGAAGGCGCGCGAATCGAGGGAGTCGGGGCGATTGTCGCCAGAGACGAATAGTTGGTCTTTGCCGAGCGTGAGGTCGACTTCGCCGGACGTGGAGGGGATGTTTTTGCCGTAGGGCAGGGTTTTGTCGGGTTTGAAGCCCTTGGGGTGGGCGGCATCGTAGATGACATAGGTGTTGTCTTTGAGGACTACGTGGTCGCCGGGCAGCCCGATGACTCGTTTAATGAGCTGTTTGCTGTCTTCTTGGCCGAACTGACTGAGGCCGCTTTGATTGAAGACGATGACATCGCCTCGCTTCGGTATATAGGCGTGTCGGGTGATGTCCGCCCAGCTGCGAGGTACCTTCCAGATGATGAGCTTGTCGGCGTTGTGCAAGGTGTTTTGCATGCTGGGGCCATCTACTTGGTAGGAGCGGAAGACGAAGCCGATGATCAAGAAAGCGATTAATCCGGCCATGCACAGAATGCCGATGGTCGAAAAGAGCTCGCGCGTGCCGGAATGCTGTTGATTTTCAGGGATAACTGGGGTGGGTAGCGGTTGATTGAGGAGGTCATTCATACAATTATTAACTATAGCACGCGCGGGCTGCTGGCCACTAGCTGAGACGGCTGGCGGGGTTTACGCATAAGCGGTATGCGGCTATACTGATAAGCTGTTAGCGATGGATGTAGCGCGATTCAAACAACGGCGTGAAGTGCAGACTCAGCGCCACATAGTAGATGGTATCTCCCGAAGTTCACGAACGGTGTCGGAGGTGGGATCAAGCCACCCTTCGATGGTTGCCGCGAGCCAGCATGCCGCTAAAAGTCCGGCCGCTCATCAGCCAGCTGCGCCGCGAATGGGTTTGGGCAATGAACTAGCAGCTTCTCCGTCGGTTGGAAAGAGTTTGCCAGCCGACAAGCAGGCTATTCGGAATTTCCTGCCGCGAGTCGTCGAAGCGGGCCTGCAACCAGCGGCGCCAGAATATCGTTTGCCGACGCTTGATATGGCGGTGCCCGGCTCGTCCAGCCCATGGCGTCAAGCTGTTGGAAGCGTACGGCGTGGCAGCTGGCGCTCAGCGCACCCCTGGAGTTTTCGAGCGATTACCATGCTGCTGGTCGTGATTATCGGCAGTGGCGGTTTTTTCTTTTCACAAGATTATCTCAAGTTGCAAAAGACTTTTAAAACCAGTACCGTTTCGGCGGCCGGGCTTAAGGACGAAGTCAATCCTGATCTGTTAAAGGGCGAGGGCGACGGACGTATCAACATCTTGCTGCTGGGGCGCGGCGGCGGCGATCACGAAGCGCCTGATCTGACAGACACCATGATGCTCGATAGTATCGATCCAGTCAATCACACCTCGACGATGATCAGCGTGCCGCGTGACCTCTGGGTGGACGTGCCCAATCAGGGCGCTATGAAAATCAATGCCGCCTGGGAAACCGGCGAGTTTAATTATTTGCACGAGGTGGCACCCGGTAGTACGGACGCTAACGCCATAAAAGCTGGTTTTAACGAAGCTGATCAGGTGGTCGAGCAGGTTTTGGGCGTCACGATTCATTATAATCTGATGGTTAATTTCCAGGCTTTTAAAGAGGGTGTTGATACGGTGGGCGGCATAACGGTCAACGTGCCAAGCGATCTGGTTGATCCGACGATGGCCAGAGATAATGGCGGCAGCGCGATACTGGCTAAAGCTGGCCCACAGACCTTTAATGGCAAAACGGCGCTCAACTACGTCCGCTCGCGGGAGACGACCAGTGATTTTGCCCGCTCGCAGCGTCAGCGGGCTGTGCTGGTAGCGCTCAAAAATAAGGTCACGACGCTCGGGACGCTGAGTAATCCATTGAAAATTTCTGGCTTGCTAAACACGCTGGGCAATAA
>JBAQZF010000110.1:0-9371 GCA_049790715.1 Saccharimonadales bacterium (SeqCode)
ATATTGAATGTTGCGGAGTGGATTTGACAAGCGCTCTCAAACACGCGGCAATTCCCTACATATAAATATACGCCATGTAATCAAGTTCGGTCAAATTTGCTGGGAAAAAACAATAACCCGTTGATTGAACTCACTGGTACCAGGCTTAACTTTGCCGGTGCAGGTTATGAGATTGAGACCGGCCTTGGCTGGGCTAACAGGTGAGAGAGCGGCATGCATATCTACGTTATCGGCACTATACACCTGCGTCTTCATTACTCGATAGTTCAAGACAGCACCGTCGCCCCGAACAATCTGGATAGTGTCACCAGAAATCAAATTTTTTATATTATAAAATACGCCATGCGTCGTCCAGCTGGAGACGTGACCGTCTATCAGCGTCGCGCCAGGCTGACCTGGTTTGGCGCTGCCGGTATACCAGGCAGTATCATAGACATTATTAGGCGTGCCAAGGGCGCCCGTATTGGTAATGCCGGTCTGTAAGACACGAGCAGTAATGCCAAGTTTCGTGATTTTGATATAGCGCGGCAAATCAGGCGCGACAGTGTAATGAGCGAGAGCATTGCTGTCCGATGTGTTAGTGCTGGGGATTGCTGCAGAAGCGTTACTATTTTTATCGCCAGCTTTTCGAGCCAGGGCCGCGACCTGCGCTTTGGCATCGTGATTAGCTTGGAAAGTCTGTACGGTAACCAACAAGCCCAGCACAAAAATAGAAAAGGCCATGCCGACCAAGATGACTTGCAGTCGGGAATATCGATGAGCCGGTCGCTCCATTCTGACTTCAGGCTGCTCGACAAATTGGCGCTTCAGGACTCGCGAAGCTTCCTGCCCTGGGTCGGGCAACTTCGCGAAAGATTGTGGTTTGACGACAGGCATTGGCTCTGTAGGTACAGAAGCTTCAGCTACGTTGTATAAGCTAGTGGGGTTTTTTATTTGTGGCTGCAGTATGTCATTGTCATAATGAACTGCTGGTCGAATTGGCTGGGAACGCGGGACAACCCTGGCTAGACGCGATCGGTCAACGATACGCGCTACAGGTCTGTTCAGCGAAGGCGTAATCTGACCAGCATAGGCCCGACTCATGTCAATCCTCCTAACGCTTAACGGCTGGTTTCAAACGGCGGGCTATTATCAGAATCATCAGTGCCGCCGCGCCTGTCGTGGCTAGCAAGGAAAATGGGTTGCCCATGATAGCACCCAAGCCGGTATTTGGTGCGGACGGAGTAGTTTTTGCACTCGCGCTGCCAACCTTGGTAACCGTTATGACGACGTCGTTTTCACTGTTACCCTGGTAAGTAATGGAGAACGTTACATCACCAACGGTGAAGGTACCACCCTCCGCGAGACCACTAAAGGTACCGGAAATCGGACCACCAAACTGATTTTTAATGATCGTGAATTTGGTGCCAACGGCCGGCTCGAAACTATTCAGGAAACTAACATTGAGTCTTGAACCGCTCAGATTAACTTGGCCACTGGTGTTTACAATCTGGTCATAGTCGGTACAAGCAGTTGTGCTACCTTGGATTTTCGCGTTATACACGCCGCTGAGAGTCAGACTACCGGCTGTCAAACAGTTCGGCGAGGAGGAAAGACCAGGAGAAATACTGTCGTTTGCGCCAACGATAATCTGCTTGGCTTGACCAGCAGTACCCCCTAATTTACTATTGCCAGCACCATCAGTAGTAACCGTTGCGTTAACGTTTTGGCCATAGAGATTTAGTGTGCCGCCATCAACTCTGACATTGCCCGCAAGACCGGGATTATCTGCTGCGAAGAAAACGCCATTGTCGCCCACAGGACTGCTTACAACAATTAAAGAACCTGATCCTGCCGTTATAGCTGAGGCAACAATCGTATCACGTAAGTTTAGCTGAACTGAACCTACTACAGTCAGACTCGTCGATCCAGGGCTACTGGGATTTCCAATGGTGAGCCCAGAAGTACTTGAGCTACTGAATAATACCGAGCTATTGACGGTGATGTTTACATTAATTTCATTGCCGGCAGAAGTATTTGAAGAGTCATCTATATTGCCTAAGGTAATAGCGTTGCCCGTTATAGTGTAGCCGCTTTGGCTCTGGTCGGATGCTCCGCCGTTAAAGGTTATGTTGGCGAAAGACGCTGATGTTAAGTTATTGATAGGGGTATGCCTGGCTGCGCTGATTGGAAAAACCAACTGGTCGTTGTCGGCAGGCTGAGGTGCCGCGCTGTTACAGCCCGACCAGTTGCCGGCAGTATTGAAATTATTATCTGATCCTCCACCAGTCCAAGTACAGATAAATGGACCGGCAGCATACACTGACGGCATTCCAACAGCTAATAACGAGTAGAGACTTATTATGGCAGCTGAACTAAATTGCAGAAGTTTCTTTGTTTTCATTTTTAACCTTTTTGTTTACTTACCCACGCTTCTTTGAATATAACTATAGGCTTGTTTGGCCTGCTGTCAACTCTAAGACTCGCTCTAGCCACACAAAACTGTGGATAATTATTTTTTCTGCTCGGTAGTATGCGCCGGCGCGCCATATTCGGGCAGGGATATAGTGTCGTTTTGTTTATCCAGTATTTTTTCAATACCACTTTCTGTCCATTTTAGCCCATTGGTAGCAACAATTGGAATGTCTAAACTATAAGCCAGAACGTTGGCGACGCTGAGACCGATTCGGAGACCGGTGAAACTACCCGGGCCTTTGTAAGCTACGACGGCTTCTATGTCGTGCAGATCTCTGCCCTGTGATTCTAGTAATTCTCTAATTTTTAAGTGGATGGTCTCGGCTAATTGTCGATGAGCGTGCCAGGTGGAGTAGGCGAGTTTTGCCTCGCCCTCAAACAAGCCGATTTCGGCCTCTGGTTTGTCGGTGCGAATAGTTAGTATATACATATAGTTAACATGTTAAGTATTATGGGGAAGTGGTCTTATATAAGATAGCTTGGGTGGATAGCTTAAGGTACATTGGCGCCGCGTTTCGCCAGTAGCTTTGATGTGAATAGTCAGGCGCTTGTCAGGTAAGACATCCTCGACGATATCTGCCCACTCTACCGCTATGACTGCTTTTGGGTCATCAAGCACTTCCGCTAACTCATCACGCATGATACCTGGTTCATTTAGTCGGTAGAAATCGAAGTGGTAGAGCGTCAACCCGCCGGCACGATATTCATTGCTCAACGTGAAGCTCGGGCTGCGAACAATATCTTTACTGCCCATGCCAGTCGCTAGACCACGCACGAAGGCCGTCTTGCCGCCGCCGAGATCACTCACTAGTTCGATCACTTCGCCGCCGCGCATCTTACGCCCGACCCGCTCGGCGAGTTTTAACGTATCGTCTAAGCTGGTAGATTCGATTTGCCAGATCTGTGCGGTACTCATATGCTCCGTATAGTAGCGCGAGGCCGGCGACCAAGGCAAGCGTCCAGGGATGTATGGGCGTGACACTGGCGGTGTCGGAATTGAAATTACTGCCGGTCAAACTGCTGGCTTTGGCGGCTTTAGCGCCTTTGATTTTGCCTTTGCTGGCCGACGCTTTGCTCTTGGAGCTAGTCTTTGAGGCGCCTTTTTTAGTGGCTGGCGGTTGCTTGATGACATTGGCCGCGCCCGGTGTCGGCTGCGTCGTCCAATACCAGCTACCCTTGGCAAGCGCCCAGGCATAGCCGTCTTTGGCAGTGTCATAGGCGCCCGTCGCCGAGATAGAATTGCCAAGAGGATCGAGCAGTTTAGCCTGGCCGCTGGTGTTGCTAAGGCTCAGGCCGGTATCGGCTGAGTAGAAAGCGGTGAAGCCTTTGGCTGGTAGGCTAGCGCCAGCTGGAAAGGTGAAGCTGTGCAGCGCGGTCGTACCGACCTGCAAGCCAAAGCCGGTGAGATCAAACGAGACCGCGTTTGGATTGTACAGCTCGATAAATTCGTCAGTCGCGTCATTGCCAGTACCAGTTGGATTGGGCAAAATTTCGGTGATTTGCGGCGCCATTAGACCGATATCGGCCGCGGGTAAACCAGCAGATGACTGCACTCCCGAAGTATCGTCAATCTGACCGATGATAGTGGCCTGCGGTTCATCGCCTGGCAGCAGTTGGCTCAGTCCAGTGGGTACGACTGAGCCACCTGAGCCGGCACCGACGAGATCGCAAGCGTTACCGCTACCTGGCTGGACTGCTTGCCAGTTTCCCGCTCCCGCCGTTGCTACGGCGGGATTGTTCGCGGCGTCAACTGGCTGGCGCTGTAGAAAAGCGCTTGTACTTGATGGCAGGGTTTGCGCGCCGGCCGCCGCGGTCTTAGACCAGCCAACGTAATCTTGCAACACCGGTACTGCCGAACCACCCGGATTTGACTGGTTGAAAGCCAGCACCTCCACCATGCCAGCAGTGCTCGACAAACCCAACGACACCGAGTCGACAGTCAACTGATAGCACAACAGCAAAGCGCTGTCATTGACCATAAAGTAGCCATGCGGCGGCAAAATGCCGGACAGGGCGATCAACTTGCTACTGGTAGCCTTGCCGAGATCGTAGCTATTGAAATATTCTAGCTGATATTTGCCCATGTCGAGCGCGCTATCAGTTGAATTGTAGAGCGTGATGAACTGGCCGTTGCTGCTGGTGATCTTGAGCTGGCTGATGACCAGGGAAGGCGTCGACGAATCGGCCCACGCCATCACCGGAAGACTTAGCGACAACGCCAATCCGATAATTAGTACTGCGGTGGCTCGTAATATGTTTGGCATGCGTTTCATAGGTAGCCAGGATTGTACGGCCTATCCGAAAATTTACGCAAGCATAAGCGTTTAGAAAATGCTCCAAACCTTAAATCATTTAAGATTTGGAGCTTGGCAAGGGCTTGGCATAAGCAGGCTGTCGGGCTATGCAAAGTCCTATATACTAGAACCATGCTTCAACTTAGCGCCAGCCTACTCAATAAGTCCGTCCTCTCCCTCCGGACGGGTTCGCCGGTAGCGACCGTCACCGCGGCCATCATTAATCCAAACAATCTCAAAATCGAGGGATTTTACTGCGAAGATCGCTTTGAAAAAAAGCAGTTGATTTTGCTCTATCAAGATATTCGCGAGATGCTACCGCAAGGCTACGTCGTCAACGACCACGACGCGCTGACCGAGCCCGAGGAACTGATACGCTTAAAAAAAGTGTTGGAGCTGGATTTTGATCTCATCGGCAAGCAAGTAGTGACTGTCAGCAAAGAAAAAGTCGGCAAAGTCAGCGACTACGCCACCGAAATGGAAACGATGTTTATCCAGAAAATCTACGTGGCGCAGTCGATACTGAAAAGCTTTACCGGCGGTAGCCTGAGCATCGACCGTTCGCAGATCAATGAAATCACGCCGCAGCGGATCATTATCAACGACTTGCTCAAAAAAGCTCCGGCAGCCGCGCCAGCTACTGCGACGTAAGTTTTTCCACCGACACTGAGATAATTCATTATGAACTTAGACTGTATGTTGTTACCAATAGAGGACTGTCGAGTTTTTGTGTATCATAATCATTATGATAGATATTTTTAATCTACCCCTATGGCTCGACACAAATTAACTGCGCCGCTTGGTGCTAGCCTGATAGTGCTGTCATCACTTTTTTATGCCAGCTATGGCATCTGGACAAAGCTGATGGGCAATTTCTTTGGCGGGTATACAGCTTCGGCACTACGAAGCGTTTTAGTCCTGCTTATTCTACTTCCAATTGCCGTAACCTATGGTCAATTGGAAGCGATTAATTGGAGATGTAACTG
Source organism: Saccharimonadales bacterium (SeqCode) (assembly GCA_049790715.1). Classification (GTDB taxonomy): domain Bacteria; phylum Patescibacteriota; class Saccharimonadia; order Saccharimonadales; family UBA4665; genus JBAQZF01. Next base: position 5,735 of record JBAQZF010000110.1, read on the forward strand.
GCGATACTTGATTGGCATGGTGCTGTCAGCCCTCTTTATCTGGGGGCCATTGTACTACGCCATCCTGCATGCCGGTATCGGTATCAGCCTAGCTGTCAATTATGCCAGTATTGTGATCGGTACATTTTTCTTTGGTTGGTTATTTATAAAAGAACAATTTACCAAGGATAAGTTGCTGTCAGCCTGTCTGGGGTTAGCGGGATTGTATTTTGTATTTTCGCCGAATGTCTCTAGCCTTGGCTGGCTGGCACTTGGCGCAGCCTCACTAAGCGGCTTAAGTGGCGCAATCAATATGATCATGGCCAAACAAGTGTCCTACAACACCACTCAGTCTGCCATAGCTGTGTGGACAACGTCAGTAATCGCAAATGTGTCTATGGCTTTTGTATTTGATGAACGACAACCGGTGATCGGCTGGCATGCGCAGTGGCTATACTTGATCGGCTTTGCCATAGCATCAGTCATCGCCTCATGGTCATTGATTAAGGGAATAAAAAATATTGATGCTGGAGCTGTCGGAATTCTTGGTTTACTGGAGATTGTGTTTGGAGTGATCTTTGGCACAGCCTTTTTCCACGAACGACTAAGTGGGGTAGTCCTACTTGGAATACTCATTATCATCGCTGCCGCGGCTATTCCGTACATCAAAGACTACGACAGTAACCGCGGTACGCTTGATTGATCGCAAGAGCAACTCTACACTTCTCCTAATTGCCGCGATTCGGACTGAATTTTTAGAGATTCTGCAGGGCGGATTTAATGTCGTCGTAGTTGAAGCCTTGGCGGGCAAGGTACTGCATGAGCTTGAGGTCGTCCTGGTATTTTGTCTGGCGGCGTTTACGCTCAATGACGTCACGCAGGGCAGCCTGCTCATCTTGCTGATCGGTGCCTATAACCTTTTGGATGATGTCGTCTGCTATACGTTTTTTGCGTAGTTCGGCAGTTATTTTGCGACGCGAGGTAGGGCGGAGCAGGTGGCGGTCATGCACGAAGGCTTTAGCTAGCTTCTCATCATCTATCAGATTGATAATACTTAACTTGTTAAGTATTTGTTGTACCAGGGGAGGGGAAGCGTCTTTTCGCTCTAAATAGGTTTCGATTTCCCATGCGCTGCGCGGCCGGAGAGCGACGTAATTCAACGCGCGATTATACAGCTTATCGTCGTTTGAGAGCTTCTTAAACTCCGCAACCTGTTCTTTACTCAGCTCCTGCCCACCGACTAGTTTACTCTCGAGTAGGGCAATCTCGCTCAGAGAAAAGGCGTACTTCCCTTCCACAAAAATCGAATACCGCCCTGCCCGCTTGACCTGCTGCTTGATGCTTGTGAGTTTCATGCGGATTTTTTAGCTTTTGCCGCGGCGCCTCCTGATGGCATGATCGGTGTACGTGGCTCGCGGTCGCGCGAGCCTTGATCGTCGTCATTATCTTCTTCAGGACGAACGCTTAGCCCAGTGTGCCCATTGTACGTAATCTCATATAGAGGTGAATTTCCAGAAGAAATTTTTACGGTATCTCGCTCAGAAATCACCAGCAAAGATATGATTGAGCTACGCTCATTCCTACTGTCTCGACGGCTTCGCCTTAAGACCGTTTCTAGGGCAAACGAACCAACCATACTCGGCTCAGCAATTATTGAGACGAGGGCGGTTCTGGCGAGCGGTTCACGCTGCGATGGCATGAGTGTTTGGTCTCTTCTTTCTGCGACGGAGTAGAGGCTATAGCCTCGTTCGTCACTAGTCGCCTTTACTGCCAAAGAAGCGAAGTACATTTGATTACCTACAATACCCGGCGAATCTTGAAGCGCGCGGTCAACTTGAAAATACAGATTGGTGGAGCCTGGAAAATCTGGCTCATCTGGCTCCACGTTCGGTTTCAGCGCCGGATATAGAAATGTTTTGCCAAGATATTGAGCTAAGGTAATGCCCTGCTGTGTGACAGCGGATTTGTTATATCCTATCCATACTTGGTAGGCTTCAAGATTTATTGCGGGCTCAGTTTCAGTTATAGAATTCACTTAGGTATACTATACACCTTTTGTCAATTTTTACTCCTTGGCGGCTTCGGCAGTGCGGACTTTGGCGGCTATTTCGGCGAGGACTTTGGGGTTTTCTTCTAGGTATTTTTTGGTCGCTTCTCTGCCCTGGCCGATTTTGGCATCATTGTAGGCATACCAGGCGCCAGATTTCTCGACGATCTCAGCCGCGGCGGCTAGGTCGAGCACGTCGCCGGCGACGCTAATGCCCTGATTGTACATGATGTCGAATTCGGCTTGGCGGAATGGCGGCGCGACCTTGTTTTTGACGACTTTGACGCGGGTGCGGTTGCCGATGATTTCCTCGCCTTGTTTGATTTGACCGATGCGGCGAATATCCATACGGACCGAGGCGTAAAACTTGAGCGCGTGACCGCCGGTAGTGGTCTCGGGATTGCCAAACATGACGCCGATCTTCATACGAATCTGGTTGATGAAGATGACGGTGCCTTTGGAGCGACTAATGACAGCCGTTAGTTTGCGCAAAGCCTGACTCATTAGGCGAGCTTGCAGACCAGGCAGGCTGTCGCCCATGTCGCCTTCGATTTCAGCCCGCGGCACGAGCGCTGCTACCGAGTCCACGACGATGAGATCGACCGCGTTGGAGCGAACCAATGTCTCGGCGATTTCCAGGGCTTGCTCGCCATTGTCAGGCTGAGACAGCAACAGATTTTCGACGTCGACACCGATGCGTTTAGCGTAAGCCGGATCGAGCGCGTGCTCGGCATCGATAAACGCGGCGGTGCCACCAGCGCGCTGAACTTCGGCGATAGCGTGCAGCGTCAGCGTGGTTTTACCAGATGACTCCGGGCCATAAATCTCGACGACTCGGCCTTTGGGGATGCCGCCGCCAAGCGCGATGTCAAGACTCAGCGCGCCGGTGGGCGTCGTCTCGACAGCGGTGGTATGAGCGTCGCCGAGCTTCATGATCGAGCCTTTGCCAAATTGCTTTTCGATCGACTCTAGCGCCAAACCGAGGGCTTTTGTCTTGCCGTCTGACGGGCTGTCTTTGACCTCTTCTTTGGTTTCTTTTACTGCTTTATTATCCTTAGTATCCTTGCTATCCGCCATCTGAAACCTCCTCGGTCGTTATGCTCCCACCAGTACGTTTAATGATATTTTAGCACTATAAACCGACTTAGTAGGCGGTGGAAATTGCTACAGCTTAGTTTGTGAGAAATTTTAAGTTTAATTTAAGTTTTGACAGGCGCGTATCCCGAGAGAAAACGCTTCTGCTTTTTGGACTAGCTTGCTATGATGGGGCCAGGATGGGTGAAGTCACTATTACGGAAATGGCCGATGCTGATCGGTCGAATAACATGAAAATTCAAGAGTAAGACGATGCGCATAGCCGACACGCTGGTTGAGAAATTGCTGACCAAAAGCAAGCAGGTCACTAAAGAACAGTTGGCGAGTCTACGCGAGCAGGAGGCTAACGACAAAAAGCCGCTGCAAGATATTGTCATCACGAACAATATATTGAGCGAAAAAGACCTGACCAAACTATATGCCGAAGAGATCGAAGCGCCGTTTGCCGAGCTCAACGCCAAAGAGATTAAAGTCGATACTTTGAAGCAGCTGCCGGAACGTATCGCCAGACAGTAT
>JBAQZF010000111.1:0-4261 GCA_049790715.1 Saccharimonadales bacterium (SeqCode)
TTTCAAGACGGCGTATTGGTATTTGTAGTCCTCTTCATCCGAGCCAGCCTTCTGTTTCAGTAAGACATAAGCCCCCATGGAGGTTTTTATTTGATAAGCATGGGAAACATAGCCGCTGCCCAGCCACGCAGAAGACTCGAGTGTTCCAATATCGAGCGTATCGATCAGGTGTTTGATTTCATCGTGCATACAGCCAATATAACAAACCTTCGTTCTCAGTGCCCGCTCAGACTGATTTGCCAGAGTATATGAACAGGAGTTGTTTTTCAGGGTTCCATCGGGTGTCTCTGTGTTAAAATAGTGCATATGCTTCAGAAGTTAAAGCAAGTCGGATCCGCTGCTGCTGAGCGGGCCAAAAATGGCGCCGTCAAAGCTTCGGCCAACGTTAAAACGCGGGCTGGCAAGAAGGGCGAGCAGTATCTGGTGGCGTTGGACATCGGCACCGAATTTGTCAAAGCCTTGATCGGCCGAGTCAACGAAGCCGATGGGACGGTAGAAATCATCGGCGAGGGTCGAGCGCACCAGGGCCTGACCGATATGCAGGCCGGAGCCATCGCTGATATCGCTGGCGTGGTCGAAAACTGCGACAAAGCGCTCAATCAGGCCGAAGAGCAGGCTCAAGTCAGCGTCCGAACGGCTATCATCGGTATTGCCGGCGAGCTAGTGAAGGGTACCACGACAACGGTACGTGTGGCCCGCAAACAATCCAGCAAACCGCTGGACATCGCCGAAATGGAAAAAATTATTAATCTGGTGCAAGAGCGGGCGCAGACCAAAGCCAAGCAACAGCTGGCTTGGGAATTGGGCGGTAAGGAAGTTGACGTGCGCTTGGTGAACAGCGCGTTAGTCAGTATTGAAATTGATGGCTATCCAGTTACTAACCCCATTGGTTTTCAGGGTAAAGACGTGGTCGTACAGCTGTATACCGCCTTCGCGCCGATGATTCACATTGGAGCACTGGAGAAGACCGCTCAAGAACTTGATCTTGATCTGTTGGCGGTAGCCGCTGAACCATTTGCGGTTGCCCGCGCAGTTATCGGTAATAATCCTAATCAGAATTTGAGCGCTATCCTGATGGACGTGGGCGGTGGTACCACTGACATCGCGGTCATCAACGAAGGCGGTGTGCAGGGTACTAAGATGTTCGGCATTGGCGGTCGGGCCTATACGCGGGCCATTGAACGTGATTTAAGTGTTGATTTCGAACAGGCTGAAGAGCTCAAAGTGGGCCTCAGCACCAACAAAGTACCGGCCGCTAAGCGCCCAGCCATCGAATCCGCCCTCGGCAAAACGGCTGATGTCTGGATCGGCGGCATCGAGCTGGCGCTCAGCGAGTTCACTAAACTTGATCATCTACCGCACCGTATGTTTCTCTGTGGTGGTGGCTCGTCTTTAGACTTACTCATGGATCGCTTGGAGCAAACTCAATGGTATAAGAGCTTGCCGTTTACCCGCAAACCCAGCGTGCACCACATCCGTCCTGGCCAGGTAGCCGGTATCACCGACCAAACCGGCGATGTCACCGACCACACCTTCATTACCGCTATGGGACTGCTCAGGGTTGGTATGGACACCATGCAATTTAGCGGTAGCGGTTCTGGGTCAATTCGCGATAAAATTGATAAAATGCTAAGCACGTAGATTATGACGACATCCGACAAAGACACCATTTACATCGATATCGACGACGAGATCACCGGTATTATTGATAAGTTACATGGCAGCAAGGGCAAAATCGTCGCGCTGGTACTACCCAAACGCGCCGGCGTGTTTCAGAGCATCGTCAATATGAAGCTACTCAAACGGGCCGCTGATGACAGCAAAAAACACCTGGTATTGATCACGACCGAAGCAGGCCTGTTACCGCTGGCCGGCGCCGCTGGCGTGCATGTCGCCAAGACGCTCAACAGCAAGCCGGAAATCCCCCAGGGGCCGCAAGCTGACGATGACGCCGAGGAAGCCATCGAAGAAGAGGGCGGGGAAGAGCCGGAAGTAACTGCCGAAACTGCCGGTGACCAGCCGATCGGCAAACTGGCTGGCCTGGGTGCTACTGCTGTGGCGGCTGATGGCGTGGAAACCATTGAGCTAGACGACGATGTTTTGCCCGAAGAAGCCGCCGGAGCTGCCAAACCGAAAGGCTCCAAAAAATCAGGCGGTAAAAAGGACAAAAAACTACGCATACCCGATTTCAACCGTTTCCGTTTGTGGCTAATACTCGGCGGCCTGGCGTTTATACTGCTGATTTTCTTCCTAATCGCCGCGTTGAGTGTGCTACCCAAAGCGACCATCAACATCGCCACCGATGCCTCTAACATTAATGCCACGCTAAACCTCAATCTCTCCACAACCGCCAGCTCGTTGAACATCACTGACAACACCGTTCCCGCCAAGATCGTCCAACAACAAAAGACCTACACCCAGCAAATGCCCGCCACCGGCCAAAAAAATAATGGCAACAAAGCCCAGGGAACAGTGAAGCTTACTAACTGTAGCTCCTCAGCCGTAACCATACCCAGTGGAAGTGGCTTTAGCTCCGGAAATCTGACCTTTATCAGTACCGATAGCGTAACAATTCCCAAGAGTTCTTATGATAATTCCGGCCATGGGTTTGTGTGTAACAATGACGGCAACGCATCGGTTGATATACAAGCCCAGAGCGGAGGCAGCTCTTACAATGTATCCGGTGGAACAACTTTCTCGCTGTCTAACAATCCTGGATCTGTTACTGCACAGGGAAGTGCTTCCGGCGGTACTGATAGTATCGTGCAAATTGTTACGCAGGGCGATATCAACAATGCTAAATCCAAAATCTCCACAGACGATGCTACCATCAAGCAAGCACTCCAAAACCAGCTGAAACAGGATAATTATTACGCCATACCAGCCACCTTTAGCGCTGGTACACCGACCGTTACTACCAGCGCCAATGTCGGTGATGCGGCCAGCAATGTAACGGTCACCGAAGCTGTCACCTACACCATGTTTGGCGCCCGCCAGAGCGACCTCAAAAAACTAGTTGATAATGAAGTCAACAGTCAGATTGACACCAGCGAACAGAGTATCTTGAGCGAAGGCTTAGATAACGCCACCTTTGGCGTCAACAAAAACGCTGCCGACAGTGCCCAGCTGACCATGCAAACTGTCGCCATCGCTGGCCCGCACCTAGATATCGACGCTATCAAGCAGAGCGCGGCCGGCAAGAAAAGCGGCGACATCAAAGCCCAGCTAGCCTCCAACCCTGATGTCACTGGCGTGGATGTCAAGCTCAGCCCCTTCTGGGTCAACTCCGTACCCAAGAAAACCAGCAAGATAAAGGTCGTCATCGCCAAACCGACTAATACAGCCAAAGCGAGCAGCACTAATGCTAGTCAGCCATAAATCCGTCTTAGCTTTGGACGTCGGCGGCAAGCGTGTCGGCGTAGCTATCGCTTCGCTGGAGGCGCGGCTACCCAGGCCGCTGACTACGCTTGAGCGAAATGACGCTTTTCTTACGAAACTTACTGCCATCATCGAAGCCGAAGATATCGGCATGATCATAGTTGGTTTGCCACGCGATCTAAATGGCCAGTACACGCCTCAAACTCGAAGCACCGAAGCATTTATCAAGCAGCTCAAGCAGTACTTCAAAGGCCCGATCCATCCGCAAGACGAAGCAGTGACCTCAAAGCAAGCCGAGGCTGAACTACAATCTCGAGGCGGCGATTACGCCCGCGGCGACATCGACGCGCTGGCTGCTACCTATATACTCGAGGATTTCTTGCGTGAATATCGGGAGTCACCAGCCTAATGTTCGGCAAAAAGCCTAAGAATAACCGCCGCGGCCACGTGCCCCGCCGCGTCTGGCTCCTACTGCTCGGACTTATTTTATTGATGGCTGCCGGCGTCGTTACCGCCAGACACGCCTACACCGTCGGTCTGCAGCCAGTCAGTAGCAGTCAAAAAACCCAGATTTTCACCGTCAAAACTGGCAGCTCCGTCAAAATGATCGCCGACGACCTCGAGCAAGCGCGCCTCATCCGCAGCGCCTGGGCCCTCGAGCTCTACGTCCACAGCAAAGAACTGGGTAGCCAGCTGCAGGCCGGTACCTACGCTCTGTCGCCGAGCCAAGGTACCATTTCCATTTTGGATACCTTGACTGGAGGCAAAGTGACCACCAATCTAGTGACGATCTTACCGGGCCGACGCATCGACCAGGTGCGGGCCGACCTCATCAATGACGGTTTTTCCGTATCGGCAGTCGACCAGGCGCTCGATCCAGCGC
>JBAQZF010000112.1:0-2679 GCA_049790715.1 Saccharimonadales bacterium (SeqCode)
ATCATAACTACCAGCAGCTGCAACACGCCGCCTATCAAAGCGCCCACTCCCAGGCCGACCAGTCCGATATTGTTTTTGAAAAGAAAGATACTGGTGATAATCGACAGGTTGTAAAACAGCGGCGCGATAGCGTAGAAAAAGAAGCGGCCCATGGTTTGCTGTACGCTGGTCAGAACGCCAGAGATAGTAAACAGCAAGGGGTTGAGCGCCAGTAAACGCATAATGGTCGCCGCGGTGTTGAGCTGCTCTGGCGACAGCCCAGGGGCCACGACATATTTGATAAGCGGCTGAGCAAACGCGATCATGATAACCGCCACCACAGCCATGATGATTGCAAGCAGATTCATCAGTGATGCCGAGAGCTCCCACACGCCTTTGCGGTCTCCTTTATACAGTCGATCGGAGAGCACTGGCATAAAGGCCACGCCGAGAGCGCCAGCCGCCAGGGTGAAAAAGAAGAAATCCGGCACGTTGAAAGCCGCGAAGTAGGCATCAGTACTGTGAGGGCCGACCGTCGGGAAGTTGGCATTGACCAGCTTGGTACGCAAAAATCCGAGTAACTGACCAGCAAACGAGGTAGCGATCAACAGCGCGGCGATATTACCAATACTCAGGCGTTTTTTCTTTTTGGCAGATGTTTGAGCGTTAGGATTCATGGAGTGTTTTATAGCTTTTAACACCCCTCAGTATAAAGCAGTGGCTTATATGGTAACAGCTTTTTGTGGTTAACTTTGCAGTCCTGTTGGTGAGGCGACCTTTCTTTGCGACTCTCTCTCCTCACGTATTTCTGCATACCTCTCTTCAAGCCATCTTGCGGTGGCTTTTGTCGGATCTCCATCGGCACCGGCATACCCAGTAATTCCCTCAGCGCTTTGTATTACTATTGTATCGCTCGTAAACATACCTGGATCCATGTCCCTGTACATGGCCGTCTCTTGCTCATCGGCAACTTGCCTAGAATCTGCGACGCGCTCTCTTTTTTGCATACGCACAATTGTACTCCCTTACCCAAATGTAGACAATTTATGACCTGCTTAAATCTACTGCTGTGGTCCCGGTTAATACAGCGCGGCGGCGGCGGGCATTTTGGCGCCTTGGAGGACTTCGACGACTTCGGCGGCGTCGACGGTTTCTTTTTTGAGTAAGCGATCTTTGAGCACTTCGAGCTTATCCATGTTGGCTTTGATGACGATGCGGGCGCGGTTGCCGGCTTCGGTGATCAGGGCTTCGACTTCGTCGTCAATCAGCTTGGCGGTCTCGTCGGAGTACTCACGCTCGTGCACCATGCGGTCGAGCATCATGCCTTCGTCGACGTGGAAGACTTGGTTGCGCAGTTTTTTGCTGCCCATGCCCTGATTGACAATCATGTCGCGGGCTAAGTTGGCAGCGCTCGGCAAGTCACTGCCAGCACCGGTGGTGATTTTGTCGGGACCGAGGATGATTTCTTCGGCGATCCGGCCGCCGAGGGCGCGGGCCAGCACGTCTTTAAATTCGACGAGCGAGCTAAACATGCGGTCTTCGGTCGGGATGGACCAGGTAACACCACCGGTTTGGCCGCGGGGGATGATGGTAACCTTGTGCACCGGATCGGCATCGGGCAGGACGTGGCCGACCAGGGCGTGGCCGGCTTCGTGATAGGCCGTAACTTCTTTGTCTTTTTCGGTCATGACCTTGCTCTTGCGCTCCGGGCCGATGGCGACACGTTCGAACGCTTCGGTGACGTCGTGCTGAGTGATTTCGGTGTGACTGTTGCGAGCGGCGATTATAGCTGATTCGTTGGCCATATTTGCCAGGTCAGCGCCAGAGCTACCGGCGGCTTTGGCGGCTAGGGCATCGAGATCGACATTTTTGGCCAACGGCTTTTTGGTGAAATGAACTTTCAGGATAGCTTCGCGGTCTTTGCGATCCGGCAGACCGATATTGACGCGGCGATCGAAACGACCTGGCCTTAACAGCGCGGGATCGAGCACGTCCGAGCGGTTGGTCGCCGCTAGCACGATAACGTTTTGGCCTTGCTCGAAGCCGTCCATTTCTACTAGTATCTGGTTTAAAGTCTGTTCACGCTCGTCATGTCCGCCGCCCATGCCAGAGCCGCGGCGCCGACCGACAGCGTCAATTTCGTCGACAAATATGATGCAAGGCGCGTTCTTTTTAGCCTTGGCAAACAGATCGCGCACCCGCGAAGCACCGACACCGACGAACATTTCCACGAATTCCGAACCAGAAATGCTGAAAAACGGCACGTTAGCTTCACCGGCTACTGCTCGGGCCAGCATGGTTTTGCCAGTACCAGGAGGGCCGACCAGCAAGACGCCTTTGGGTATGCGAGCGCCCATGCTGGCGAACTTTTTGGGGAATTTCAGAAATTCTACGACTTCTTCGAGGTCTTGCTTGGCTTCGTCGCTGCCGGCGATGTCTTTAAAGGTAGCTTTGTCTTTTTCGTTGCCGTAGAGACGGGCGCGGCTTTTGCCGAAACTGAGCGCTTGATTGCCTTGCCCCTGGGCGCTGCGCAGCATGAAAAACAGCAGAGCGGCGATGATTATGACCGGAATGATGGCTTCGGCGATGCCCAGCCAGGTCGACGTGCCATTTGACTCGGGAGTGGAATTAATCTCGACTTTTGAATAGTTAAAACCTTCGTCTTTCAGCGTGGCGTTTGGCTCGAGGTAGGTGCGCAGG
>JBAQZF010000113.1:0-2621 GCA_049790715.1 Saccharimonadales bacterium (SeqCode)
TATAATGACTTTGCTCACGTTTCTGGTCTCAAGCGGGCGGCTGTCTAATAGTAAGTTTGACGTTTAATATCTTTTGTCATAAATATGAAAATATGAAGTACTTCGATTGGAACGAGATTAAGAATACCTATCTCAAAGCGGAGCGCGGTATAGGTTTAGAGGATGTCCAGGCCGCGATTGAAGAGGGTAAAACCCTCGCCGATATCGACCATCCTCAGCAATCCTGCTACCCTAATCAGAGAGTTTTTGTAGTAGAGTTTGGCGACTACGTTTATATAGTTCCATATGTCGAAGATGAGGCAAAAATCTTTTTGAAAACTATTTATCCCAGCAGAAAAATGGCTAAAAAATATATGAATAAAAGGAGTAAATCATGAATTACTACGAACTAGACGACGAAGAGAAACGGGAGCTTGAAGCGATCGAAGCCGCTTTGGAAAACGGCAGCCTAAAGAGCACTCCGGACTTTGAGAAGCGTAAAAAAGAATTGCAACGAATTGCTAAGAACACGCTGAACAAGACTAGAAATATTAACATCCGGCTGTCGGAGCGGGATTTATACCGACTGAAAGCCAAGGCCATCGAAGAGGGCATACCGTATCAGACGCTAGCTTCTTCTATCTTGCACAAATCTACGGCGAAGTAGATTGTCCGGCTGACAATGGTGCTAAAATAGAGTCATGGCACGAGCCAAACAAAAATCTCAGCTTCAGGAAACTGAGTCTCCCGAGGCTAAAAAACCAGAAAAATACTTCGAAGACCAGTTTGACGACGAAAAAGTGTTGTTCGTGTTTCGCAAGCACCCGGTGGTCATGCGTAAAGGGCTGGTGCTGGGGCTGCTGGGGCCGATGTTCGGCATTATACCGGCGGCGATCAAGCCGGAACTAGGGTTTGGGCTGTTTTTTGGCGGGTTGGCGATCGGCTGTATATTGGGATTAATTATCTTCGCGCCGAGCTGGATTAGCTGGCACTTCAGCGTGTTTATCATTACCGATCAGCGATTTATTCAGATTACGCAAAAAGGCATGTTTCATCGGGCGGTGGCTGATCTGGGGTTGCCGCAGATTCAATCAGTTAATTACGAAGTCGCCGGACTGCAGCAAACCCTGCTGGGATTTGGTACAATAAAGATGCAGACCTACGTGGGAGACTTGGTGATTCACGACGTGCATCATCCGGCGCGGATTCAGAAAAAGCTCCTGAGTATTCTGCGCGAAGAGGGGATCAACATCAATCCGTATCCAACCGTCGATATGAAACAGTCAAACAACACGAATGAAGAAATCATTGAAGAAGCTCAAGAAGCCTAAACTGCCAAAAAGCCTGCCAAAACCGTTTAGACGAGCAAAGCCGGCCGAAGAACGGGTGCACGAGGCGCTCAGTAATGTGCCGCGCATCACCAACGAAACGGTTGGCGAACACCGCGAAGACGTGCTGTCCAGCGCCCGTAAGTACATCTATCCGCTGCAACACTCCAAGCGCCACGTGGTGCGGACGTCATTGCTGCTGCTGATCGTGGTGCTGGTAACTTTTTTTGCCTACTGCGGGCTGGCGCTGTATAAATTTCAGACGACTTCCGGCTTTATATACGGGGTGACGCGCGTCGTGCCGTTTCCGGTGGCCAAGGCGGGCAAGAACTGGGTAGGCTATGAATCGTATCTGTTTGAGCTGCGGCGCAACATGCATTATTACCATACGCAACAACAGGCTGAATTCACTAGTCAGGACGGCAAAAATCAGCTGAAACGCCTCAAAGAGCAGGCTATGAACCAGGTCGTCCAGGACGCCTACGTCAAACAGCTGGCCGCCGAGCATAAGGTATCGGTCAGCGATCAGGCTGTTACTGACGAAGTCACGCTGGTGCGCGGTCAAAATCGCCTGGGCAATAACGACCGCGTGTTCAAAGAGGTACTAGCCGAATTTTGGGGCTGGAGCCAGGATGATTTCAAGCGCGAGCTCAAACAACAATTGCTGCAGCAGGCCGTCGTAGCCAAGCTCGATACGGCTACCAATGCCCGAGCCCAAGCCGCCCTCGAGCAACTGCAGATGGGTGCCGATTTTGGCACGCTTGCCACCCAAGCGTCTGATGACGTGTCGACCAAGGCCACTGGCGGGCAATACCCCACAGCCATCAAATCCAATGACCGCGATCTGGCGCCAGCCGTCACGCAGGCGCTCTTCAAGCTCAAAGCTGGCCAGGTTTCAGGGCTGATAGACACCGGTTACAGTCTAGAGATTCTCAAAATAATAGATGCCAGTCCAGATAGCGTTCACGCCGCCCACATCCAGTTTAATTTCCAGCCAATTACCGCCTACACGACTCCGCTCAAAGCCAAAAATCCACCGCGCCAGTACGTCAAATTTTAGCTTTTGTTTGCTTTTTACTCGCGGAATTGCTACTATTACCCCTGTATTTCGCACGTTCAGGCCGCGAAAACCAAAATTGAAAACAGCGCCAGCTGTTTGCGATTTTGAGAGGAGAAGCGTAGCTCTAAGCCGAAGCTTTTGCCGCATAGGCAAAACGAGGTAAGAGCGTACGCTTGGACGAGGGCTCGTAGTGAAGTTGGCCTATCACGCCTCCCTGTCACGGAGGAGATCGCCGGTTCGAATCCGGTCGGGCC
>JBAQZF010000114.1:0-2850 GCA_049790715.1 Saccharimonadales bacterium (SeqCode)
ATCTAGAAGATCTACAATCGCGACCGACTGACTTTGGTCAGCTCGGTGATCGATTAAATGAAGCTGCCTCCAAAGCCGCGGATAGATGCGAAGAGATCAGAGGAGATCTTGATGCTCTGGAGCGTGTTCATACGCGTGATGCAAAAGTATTTTCAGGTTTTTCATACGATAGATCAAAAGATGTTTGGAATAGTTGTTTAGATGATGCTTATGAAGAGCATCAGCGTTATGGCAATGCAGCAGTATATGCCTACATTTTCAGCCTAGACATTCCTTACAATTCGCATCTAGATAACTAGCTGATCGGCCTTTTGGGCTAATTCTTTATTTTGGCGGTAGGTGCGGTGAAAGCGACTGGCAGAAACTTGCCACCTTGTGTTGCAATTAAAACAGCGATAATGGACAAAGTCACTCTGTTGGAGGGATTTTGTGGAGCAGGTGGGGCAAATGCTGCGTTTGTAGAGCCAGTCGCGGTAGGTGTCCAGGCAGTCCTGGATATGGTCTTCGTCAATGCTGGCGCCTATCTCTTGAGCTAAGACGCGGGCTCGCTCCCAGGCGGCAACTTCCATTGTCAGCAGTTCAAAATCAGCTTTGTAGGTAGCGTGCTTTAAGAGGGCGTGGCCCGTTTCATGCAGTAGCGACCAGATGGCTTGCGCGCCGTCCGCGCCGCTTTTATAAAAAATCTCGCTGCTCTCTGGTGACCAGTAAAATTGCTTTCCTGGCGTAAAGGTTAGCTCGGGAAAGAGGCGCTGGAGCCTAACGATCAGTTTTTCCATGGCCGTCTATCTGTTTCGCTAAGTCGTAGCAGCCGTAAACGACGGCTTCTTCGGGGCGCTGGGCTTCGACTATAACTGGTAGCGGTACCAATGGCACATGGTACTTTTCTATCTCGGCTGCCAGAAACATACCATATCGCTTAAAGTATGTGCCGATACTGCCACCGATGACGATTACTTCCGGTTCAGTTATGGCAATAAGCTCAATACAACCTCTTGCTAGATCATGCGCGACAATTTTCCAGGTATTTTCATCTGTTATGTCCGAGGCTTTTTTGCCGAAACGCTCTACGATAGCATGACCGGAGGCAAAACTTTCCCAAGATGTTGCTTTCCCATGTTGCTCCAGTAAAATTGATCGTCCACCACTGTCCCCCATAAATGAATCAATCATACCGTCGACAACCAGCGCTATGCCAATGCCGGTGCCTACTGCCACATATAACACTTTTGAGTACTCATTCTTTAGGAGCATAGCTTCGGATAAACCGCCGCATTTAGCATCATTTTCGATGACAATTGGACAGTTTAAAATCTTTTCAGTATCAGATTGAATGGATACGTCTTTCCAGGGTAAATTACCAAATCGAATACCACGACCATGCTTATGATCTACCCGTCCTGGTATAGCAACTCCACCGGCTCTGAAATTGTGTTCTGAAAATTTTTTAGTAGTTGTCGCTAATTGTTCGAGAAAAACCTTGTACTTCTGGGGAGTAGGAAATTTGATTTTTTCAGTAATGACGCCATGATCATCAAGCACTGCCACCAACGTCTTGGTACCCCCGATATCAACCCCTACATACATGCTGTTAGTTTATCACAGACACTGAGCTTAAAGGGTGAGCACCTTAGCATCACTTTACTAAAAGGCTTCCATCAGATATAATGAGGGTAATCTTACGTTCAGCAAACTAACTGGTCATAAGTGAAAAGCGAGAGTTTTGGACTAAAACCACGTTTTTTGTTGGCGAAGAAATACATCTACAAGGAGGCATGAGGAACATGTCACAAACAGTAACAATGGACGAGCTGCTAGCAGGCAGCGAAGTAAGTGGTCTAGCCACCGGCGATGTCGTCGAGGGTGTGGTTACCGCTATTAGGAAAAATGAGGTTTGGATTGATCTGGGCGCCCGAGGCGTCGGGGTGGTTATGCGCCGCGAGATCGGCTACGGCCAAAAACTCGAAGAAGGCCAAAGCGTCACTGTTAGCGTGATCGATCCGGAAATGGAAGAAGGCCACGCCTTGCTCAGCATGAAACGGGCTGTCAAAGACAAGGGTTGGGACGAATTACAACGAGTGCACGAGGCAAACGAGATTATCGAAGTCGCGCCCTATGATGCTAACAGGGGTGGATTGCTCGTCGAGCTGGAAGGCATCAGGGGCTTTTTGCCGGTATCACAGCTGGCCGCGGGGCATTATCCGCGCGTATCTGGCGCCGACAAGGACGAGATTTTGCAAAAATTGCACGCTTTGACCAATAAGCCGTTGCGTGTACGCATTCTCGATGTTAGCCGCAAAGACAACAAGCTGATCTTCTCTGAAAAGGAAGCTGTCAAAGACGATATGCAAGCTCGCTTCAGCGAACTCAAGGTTGGTGATACTGTCGAAGGGGTTATCACTGGCGTGATTGACTTTGGCGCCTTTGTAAACGTCGATGGTATCGAAGGCCTGATCCACATCTCGGAAATCTCTTGGGAACGAGTAGACAATCCACGCAATTACGTCAAAGTCGGTGATACGGTTAAAGCTAAAATCATTGCTATCGACAAAGATCGCCTGAGTTTGAGCCTCAAGCAGATGAGCGAAGATCCATGGTTGGAACAGGTGAAGGCCTTTAAAGCTGGCGATGTCGTCGAGGGTAAAGTCACGCGCATCACGCCATTCGGCGCTTTCGTACAGATTAGCCCAAGTGTCGAAGCTCTGGTGCACGTCTCGGAAATGAGCAATGACGAAGATGTTGACCCTGAGAAACTGTTTCAGCTCAACGAAAAGAAGCAATTCAAAGTCCTAGACATCGATACCGAAAACCGCAAAATCGCCCTAAGCCTCAAAGAGGCAAAAGCTACCAAAC
>JBAQZF010000115.1:0-2539 GCA_049790715.1 Saccharimonadales bacterium (SeqCode)
GCGTCCTCCGTTACGTTGAAAGCGTCCCATCCGCCCAGTTCTTTCAGCAACTCTACCTGAAAATGATTCGAGGTACCGCCGAGAGGAATAGGCGCTTTTATGGATTGCAAGCCGGGCAAGACCAGGTCAAACCAAAGGGCATACTCGGCAGTGAACACCCTGGTCAAAACGTTCTGCCGCGGATTATAGTAATCAAGCTTGCTCTGAACGCAAGCTACAGACGGATCAGCCTTGCTAAACGCCAGCGCTGTTCGCTTGAGCTGTTTTGGCTCGGGAATATCTTCGGCATCGTAAATCACCACATACTCTCCAGCAGCTTTTTTCAATCCGTAATTAAGAGCTTTTGGCTTGGTTTTGGGCAAGGAGTGCGGCACGACCACCACCTGAAACTGCTTACTCAGCTTCATCTTTTTGGCCGCCTTGATAGTGGCCTGATCGTCTTCTTCGAGCAGCAGCAAGATCTGTAACTTGTCGACTGGATAGTCCAGCTTTTCCATTGCCCGCACGAACTGGGGCAATACGACTTCTTCCCTATAGAGCGGGCAAAGTATGGTGTAGGCCGGCCACCCCCCCCTATGGTCTTTAATCTCCTGATCGCTGACAATGGATTCATTTACCCCCGACAGGCTACGATAGGTCAGGAAGAGGTCAAAAACGATCTGAAATATATAGTAAATGGTCAACAGGGCTATAAGAGTTAGCAGCGTAGCGTGCCAATCGGCTATAAAGCTTGCCGCGATAGCAGCCGCCAGCAAGCCGAGAACAATACCTTGCCGAGGAAGCAGTCGTTGGAAGGCAGTGTCCTTCACGCGCAGGCCGCTATGATGCACATACTCCTGCCCCTGGTGCGTGAAGCCAGGTTCCACAATGTCGAACGAGTGCTTGCGAGAACCTGTGGTGCGTGCCATATGCCCCTCAAAAAGATTTATTAACTTTTAATAACTTCACTGTAGCAAACAGCAAGACAATGACCAAACATTACATCAAAAAAGTCAAAAGGGTTATGCTTACATGTTCCTGTTTGTCAGATTCTCTAAGATAAGAAAACCACATCTACAAGTTGCGCTAGCCCTATACTCTTCGGTATAATCCTATCTGATCCGCAACTATTCCGGGGTAGCTCAGCGGTAGAGCGGGTGGCTGTTAACCACTAGGTCGCTGGTTCGAATCCAGTCCCCGGAGCCAGATTGGACACCAAAGGTGACCGTAATGCCTTAACTCTTAACAATTATAAAGTCGCTGATTATGCTGACTTATCTACTCAAATTGCGAGATTGCTTATTGTGTTTGACGACTACCTTGATCTTACGAACTCAGATTTTGACCTAGACAGTATTCGTATTGAGTCAAAAGGTTTTGATTGTAACATTTTAGATACTGACGACAAGCAGTATAAAGGCTTCATACTAGCTAAAAGCCAAGAAGGCAATGCTTTTACACTATGCGATGTGGATTTTCAATGGTCAGACAAAGATAAGAAGTATCCTCCACGCTTAATTTTCCGCCGTACCAATGCAGAACTTGCTGATAAAGCCGTTCGCAAAGATCAAGTCTTCCAGCGTATTTCCTTCGAAACAGGTCATGATGGTTATCGCGAATTTTGGAAAATGATTGCGTTCCTTAGCAAGTTTAAAGAACTTGTTGATCTCGGCGAATTTTTTGATTCATACCAAGTTGTTTCTGCTGAAAGCGTAGTGATACATCTTAAGCAAATAGATCTTAACAACCGCAAAAAGGAAATCGTTAGGTATGCAAAAGATTCTGAAGTCAGCACTTCGGAAATGGCCGAACTTTTCGCTCATCGTGCTCGTAAAGACGACTTAGAGACATTTAGAAAACTACTTGAAAATGAAAGCGGTTTTCGAGCTACATACCGTACTCAATTTCAAAAGGATATTAAAGGTGCGGGCGAAGAACCTATTTGGCACCATTTCCTCAGCCAACATCGATGGATATTTGGTCTCAGTCTAGATCTTCGCTTTATTGAAGATTTTATTGACGAAGCCTCAGTGGGAAATCCTGACACGGCAAACAAAGGCAATCCTCAAGCAGACATGCTTGGCTATAGTGACTACACCGTGCTAATAGAGTTAAAGACACCGGATACAGACATTTTTACCGCAATAAAAACGAGCGATGCCCGAGCGAATACCTGGTCATTCACAACTCCATTCATCGAAGGTTTTAGTCAGTGCCTAGCCCAAAAGACAGATTGGGGAGAGAACTATAAGTCCAAGTCCGTTATTGTGGAGAAAGATGGCAAAAGAACTGAGTTAGATAAAGGTGTTATCAGAACGATCGATCCTCAAGCAATCTATATTGTAGGCAATAAAGACCGGGAGATACCGCAGGATTCAGCAGACACCGACATAAGGCTGAAGCGAGATACATTGGAACGATTTATACGCAATAACCGTAATGTCAATATCATCTCATACGATGAGCTTTATCGACGGGCCTATCATATTGTGTACGGTGATTCAGAGCCTCCCGAACTTAAGACAGTAGAAGCCGAATCCATCGAAGATCATGATATTCC
>JBAQZF010000116.1:0-3791 GCA_049790715.1 Saccharimonadales bacterium (SeqCode)
TTCAAATTCAAAAGGTTGAAAACCGGCTCCATATGATGCCGCCTGTAAACGAAAATCCTCTATAACACCCCCTTCGACTATCAATTTACCAGGGTTATCGGCGCGTAATTTATTAGCTTTTGCAGAATCAAAATAAGATATTGCGCCTTTGTTCGGATCTTGATGGAAGGGGCGGCCTAGCTCAAACAGAGTAAGCTGCTCGGGTTGATGCAGGAGTTGCTCAAGCAAGACCTCGGCTACTCTTTGCGCTTCAGTAGGAGGAATCATTGTTTCTACGCTCATCCGTTTAATGCCTCCGCGCCGCCGGTGATTTCGGCGAGTTCCTGAGTGATGGCAGCTTGACGGGCAGTGTTTAGCGCCAGCGTGTAATCATCAATCAGATCGTTGGCGTTATCGGTAGCGTTTTTGGTGGCCATCATGCGCATGGCATGCTCAGAGGCTAGACTTTCTAGTACTGCTTGCCAGATCTGGGCCTCAATCAAGCGAGTAGTGACCTCCTGGACGACGGTTTCGACATCTGGTTCAAAGTTACTGATTGGCAAGGCGTCACTGTCGACATCCATCAGCGGCGCAGGCAACAGGGGTAATTCAGTGGCGGTCTGGACGAGGTTAGACTTAAAGTCGGTGTACAGCACCCGCACGTCATCGACGGTTCCATCGGTATATTGATCAACGATAGTGTTGAGAATCGGCCGGACGTCGTTTGCTGAAGGATGGTCGCCAAATGGCGGATAGACAGCTAACAGATCGACGTCGTGCAGGCGACGGACGAACTGCGCGCCCTTGCTGCCAATAGTGATAACGTGGCTTTTGACCTTGTCATCACGATCACGTTTCAGGCCGTTGGTCAGCAGCTTCAAAGTGTTGGCATTGTAAGCACCAGCCAGACCGGTGTTGCTAGTGATGACGATGTACAGACGGTTTTTGACCGTTCGTTTTTGAAACAGGGTTAATTGTTCAACTTCACTCATGGCATTAAGCTTTTTCAGCAAATCATACGCCAGATCGCGGTAATCGCGGCTGCGCTTGGCGTACTCCTGCGCCCGCCGCAGTTTGCTAGCCGACACCAGCTCCATAGCCTTAGTAATCTGCCGCGTACCGCGGATAGAGGTAATGCGACGCTTCAGCGTGATCGTGCTAGCCACTAGTCAACTACTCCTTGCTAGCCTTCTTAGACTCTTTATAGGTTTCAGCGACGGATGTGGCGACTTTGAGGACGGTTTCGTTTTGGGCGTCGGTGGGCTTGTCGCCGGTGTTGAGGGCTTCGATCAGTTTGGCGTGCTTACTCTTAAGTTCGCGGTGCAGGGCTTCTTCGGCTGGTTTGATTTTTGCTAGCGGTACGTTGTCGAAGACACCTTGGGTAGCAGCGTACAGGCTGACGTACATTTCCCAGATGGCGTAGGGGCTGTACTGGTGCTGTTTCAGTAGTTCTGTTAAGCGCTGGCCGCGCTCGATAGTGTGGCGAGTTTCGGGATCCAGATCAGTCGAGAACTGGCTGAAAGCGGCTAATTCGCGGAATTGAGCCAGACTCAATTTCAGACCACCACCAACGCTTTTAATGGCTTTAGTTTGGGCCGAACCACCAACACGCGAGACTGACTGACCAACTGAGATAGCTGGTCGGATACCCTGATAGAACAGATTGGTCTCCAGGAAAATCTGACCATCAGTAATGGAAATAACATTGGTCGGGATGTAGGCGCTAATTTCGCCAGCCTGGGTTTCGATGATCGGCAGGGCAGTCAGCGAACCGGCACCCAGATTATCAGATAGTTTAGCAGCTCGTTCTAGGAGACGAGAGTGCAAATAGAAGACATCACCCGGATAGGCTTCGCGGCCTGGCGGACGACGTAGCAGCAGTGACATCTGGCGGTAAGCCGCGGCGTGCTTGGTCAGATCGTCGTAAATAATCAAGGCGTGCTGCTTGTTGTCACGAAAGTATTCGCCCATAGCGGCACCAGCGTAAGGGGCCAGGTACAGCAGCGCCGCCGGATCGGCCGGACTGGTGGCCACGATGATGGTCTGCTCCATGACACCTTCGCGCTTCAGGCGCTCCTGCAAGGCAGCGATCTTTGACAATTTCTGGCCGATAGCCACGTAGACGTTAATCACCCCTGTTTTTTGGCGGGCCTGGTTGACCATAGTATCGACCGCGATAGCCGTTTTACCCGTCTGGCGATCACCGATGATCAGTTCGCGCTGGCCGCGGCCAATCGGTACGGTGGCGTCGATAGCCATCAGACCCGTCATCAGCGGTTCATGGACGCTTTTACGAGATAAGACATCGGGTGCCTGGCGTTCGACGCGGCTTTTTTGTTTAGCCTTGATCGGCTCGCCGCCGTCTAGCGGATTACCTAGCGGATCAACCACGCGGCCGACTAATTCTGGGCCGACGGGTACTTCCAGCACGCTACCGCTGAGACGCACTTTAGCACCAGCTTTTACTTCGGTGTCTTCGCCGAGCAATACGGCGCCGATTTCATCTTCGCCGAGGTTCAGGGCAAAGGCCGTCACTTTTTGGCCGCTGACACCGTCGATTTCCAACATTTCATTGTAGCCGGCACCGCTGAGGCCATAGACCCAGGCCACGCCGTCACCGACGCGCGTCACCACGCCGACGCTCTCGATCTCGGGCCGCTGTTTCAGCTCGGCAATGGCCGCCCGAATGTCATCTGATAATTCCGTAATTGATAAGTCTGTTTTCATCGCGCGGGGGTTAATCCTTTCCTGGTTTAAGTAGGAATTTTCGCATATGAGCGCAGGTTGGTGAAATCTCAAGCACCGTAAAGGAGCCGTACTCAGCGGTACGGTGAGTGCGGAGCGAGAGAGGTTCATCAAAATGTGCCATATGCGGAAGTCCTCTGTTTGAATTTGTTCAATTTAGCCTCGATGCTCAAGTCAAGCTGTTGGTTTGGCAAGCTGAGGCGCACGCCGCCCAATACTTCCGGATCATGCGCCTCGGTAATGATGATCTGTTTGGCGACTGGGTATAGCTTTTGTATCTGTTTGATGATGTCGGCTTTGACTGCGGCTGTCAACGGATGGGCACTCGTCGCGATCACCTCGACATGGCCAGAATCCGCCCAATCAGCCCCCACGTCGCGCAAAATGGAATCCAGCTCGCTGGTACGCCGCTCGGCCAACAGATAAGCGGCGATTTCTTGGCTAAAAGCCTTTGAAATGCCATTCTTGAGGGTTTTGTCAGCGATCAGGCGAGCGACTTTGACGCGGGACTGTTTCATGCCGTTTGCCGCTCCTTGAGCGCCCGCTCGATCAGGTGGGCATCTTTTTTAGCGTCGACTTTCTCTTCAATAATCGCCTCGGTCGCTTCAGATACCAGTCCAACTAATTCTTTTTCCAGCTGCTTGCGGGCGCGAGCAGTGTCCTGAGCAATGCGCCCGTCAGCTTCTTTGAGGATACCAGCAGCCTTTTCACGCGCCTTGTCCTCGGCTTCGCGGATAGCCTGGCGAGCTGAATCCTGAGCACCGGTAATGATACCGTCTGCCTGTTGCCGCGCCTCATGCAGGGTCTTTTCAACCTGTGATTCTAGCTTAGCCTTTTCCTGTTGCATCTGTTCACCAAGCTTCACGCCGCTTTCGATGGTCTCGCGCCGCTCACGCAACACTTTCAGAATCGGGCCAAAGGCATAGCGCCTGAGTACTAGGTAAGCCAGCACAAAGGTAATCAGCTGGATGACAAACGCTTTGCCGTCCAGGCCCAAGGCACCTAAGCCGGACGAATTTTCAGCTGCGAAATGAGTCGGTACGTACATAGATTTAGCTATTTACTCC
>JBAQZF010000117.1:0-3649 GCA_049790715.1 Saccharimonadales bacterium (SeqCode)
TGCCTGAAAAACAAGAAGTACGCCCACGCCCCAAGGCCACTCTATATCAGCGACGACGGACAGACACTTCTGATAACGCGTGTCCGGGGTATTGAGGTGAATAAGCTCCACAACCTATCACTGGCTGACAAAAAAACTATCACCATTAATATAACCGACGCGCTCATGGCGCTGGAAGTCATCCAGCCGCGAGACCTAGAGCGCACGCTGAAACCGTTCGGCCTGGAAATGCCACCGGTTTCAAACGAGGAGTTAGGTTGGGATAAGTACGTCATCAATACGTTCTATCCGTATAAAGACTCGGCACCGAAGGATGCCCATACGGAGTGGCTGCATGATCAGATAATCAACTTCAAGTCCCCGCAACCCAAACCTGAAAAATTATACTTCGAACATGGAGACCCGAATGGCGCGAATACGCTGGTGGATAAAGATTTCAACGTAACTTTTATCGACTGGGCCCTGGCGAAGTTCTACAAACAGGACAAAGACAGACAGGACTTCGAGCTGTCTTACGCCATGAACCACATCCCGCTGATGAATGAGCGGCGCAATGACGTCCTGGAGTATGTTGCTAAAACGAAAAAGCTCAATCTCGAGATCCTGAAAAGCAACATCTTTCGCAGGCGGCAGAGTATCAAACTGGCAGACATGGCTTGGCCCTTCATGATGTATACCAAAGCCATTCAAGGCAAAGCGCCCGACAAACCTGAAGTCTACAAAAAATTACTGGACCGAAGAATCAAAGAATACAAAAAAGAGTTCGCTTAGCCCTACTCTAAAACGGCTTTGATGCGGCGGATGCCAGCGGAGCTGGATTCTTCTTTGATGATTTTGAAATGCTTGCCGCCTTCGGCAAGCTGGGCGGTGTGGTCGACATGCGGGCCACCGCAGATTTCGAAACTAAATGGTTTATCGGCGCCATCGGCGATCATTTTGTAGACTTTGACGGTCTCGCCGTAGCGGTCGCCGAATTGACCGAGCGCGCCTTTTTCCTCGACGGCGACTTTGGTCGGGTATTCTTCAAATGACACTTTGAGGTCTTTAGCAATCTGTTCGTTAACGATATCTTCGGCTTGTTTGATCTGTTCCGATGTCATTTTCTCGGAGTGACTGAAGTCAAATCGCAGACGCTCTTCGGTGATATTCGAACCTCTTTGCACTACATGGTCGCCCAGTACATCGCGCAGCGCCTGATACATCAGATGCGTCGCCGTATGATACTTTTTGTGCTGCAGGGTCTGTCCGCCGAGGCCGCCCTTGAACGTACCTTTGCTGGCAGTCTGGGAACGCGCTCTCTGTTCATCTAGCGCCTCCCTGAAACCAGTCGTCCAATCATACGTCAATCGCAACCCTCTGACGGCTGCTTCCTCGGTGCTCATCGGGTGCGGGAAACCATAGGTGTCAGATAAATTAAAGATGTTTTGACCGGTCAGGACAAAGGCCTCGACTTTTTCCCACTGGTCAGAATCTATCGATATTTTTTTAGGCCCAGTTATCTCTCTTTTATGATCGTAATACTCTTCTGAGCCTTTCAGTTTCCAGACTGATTGCTTGGTTTGAGAGATTCTGTCTAATTCTTTTAGCGCTTTGCGCAGCGTTTGGCGGAAGGCTTTTTCCTCGCGCGTCAGCACTTCGATAATCTTTTCGCGGGCTTGTACGACCTCCGGAAAATCCTCAGTATACAGATCAGCGATGACCGGCACGATCTGTTCCAGGAAATTCTGCTCGATGCCCAGCTCAAAGGCAAAACGGATAGCTCGGCGCAGCAAACGCCGCATGACATAGCCCTGCTCCTTGTTGCTCGGCGTGATGCCGTCAACTGCCAAAAACGTCGCGGCTCGCAGGTGGTCGGCGATAACCCGCATGCTCTGGGTATGGCTGTCGTAGTTTTTGCCAGAAATTTCTTCTAGCTTGGCGATGATCGGCCGCAGCAGGCTGATCTTGAAGACATCCGGCGAATTCAGTTTGGCGGCCGCGATGCGCTCCAGCCCGCCGCCAAAATCGACGTTTTGCTTCGGCAATTTCTCGAATCCATCAGCCGTTTTGACATATTCCATAAACACGCTGTTACCGATCTCCAGGAAACGGCCACAATCACAGTTCGGATGACAGCGTTCGTGCTTCTGCCTGATTTCATCCTCGGACTCATCGGGTCGCTTGTGGCTGACGAGCGTCTCGACCCAGGCGTCGTGCGTGGTTGGATCGTCAAATTCGTAAAATACTTCGCTGTCCGGTCCGCCTGGCTCGCCAGCTGGCATACCGCTAATAGAGCCAGCGCGGCACCACCAGTTTTTGCTAGCGTCATAGTAAAAAATCCGCGCGCCTTCAGGCATGCCTTTTTTGTAGCCGTCCGCTTCGGAGCCGATGTCCGTTTCGCCCGTAGTCACGCCTTTAGCCGTAAATAGCTTCTTCCAAATCTCGCCGGACTCTACATCTTTGGGGATATTGAGCTCTTTGGCACCCAAAAACGCTGTGACGTACAATTTTTGCGGATCCAATCCAATGATGTCTGTCAAAAACTCAAACAGCCAGGGCAATTGCTCCTGTTTGAAATAATCCCCGAGCGACCAATTGCCCAGCATTTCGAAAAACGTCGTGTGGCGATTATTGCCGACCTCTTCGATATCTTGGGCTCGCAGACACGTTTGGCTATCCACCAGTCGCTTTCCCGCGGCGTGCGGCTCGCCCAACAGATATGGCACTAGCGGTTGCATGCCACTACCCGTAAATAATGTCGTCGGATCATTATATGGCACTAGCGGCGCCCGCGAGATCACCGCGTGCCTACGCTCCGCGAAAAAATCTACATAAGCCTGTCGAATTTCTTGTGCTGTCATGATAACTATTGTAACAGAGGCGAACTATATTGACAAAGCTCTATTAATTATGCTATAATGTTATCAGTTTTGTTCGAGATGGAACAGGATCGATCTTTCAAGTATAACTCTCCCGAGAGGACTAGCGTGCATAAGTTTGAATTCAAGCCTAGCTTTGATTTTGTCAGCTACATAGTGGTTTTGCTCTTGTTTGTCTTCATCGGCAGCGTCTTCATCAGTGATGGTTTGATTAACATACGCCACCATACACATGTCAACAACGACGGTGTCTACTATTGCGAGGTCATACTGGGTCTCATAATGGCCATAGTCGCAGTACCTTACCTGTGCGGATTGGTCCTCAAGAAGTTCTTCGAGTGCATAACGATGTACGGTGTCGCGACCAAACCCCAAACTCATGAGGGAGATTCCTAGCGTAGCAGTAGATTGCCCTCCATACCGTTACGCTCTTCTGCGTAGCATACGAGGCGCGTCGCCCCACTTTTTGGCGACGCGCCAAGGTCCCCACAATCGCCTATTGGAGGCTCGGGAAGAATGTCCATCTCACAAAACAACACCGGTGTATACTAGCTTAGCTTGAGCATTTGCTCGCTACACTACTCAAATACACCGGTT
This sequence comes from Saccharimonadales bacterium (SeqCode), assembly GCA_049790715.1. GTDB lineage: Bacteria > Patescibacteriota > Saccharimonadia > Saccharimonadales > UBA4665 > JBAQZF01. The sequence goes on from JBAQZF010000117.1 coordinate 3,456, forward strand.
TTTCATATCAATATAACCCCGCCACCGAGGACGCGGTCGGTGTCGTAGAGGCCGACGAACAGGCCAGCAACCATTGTTATTTTAACAAAGCGTTTAACAGTGGTAGGGAATAAAAATCTAGGTTTGTGCTAACGTCAAGCTTATATTAAAATTTAATTATGTCCGAGACTGCTCCTAGCCAGCAATGTAATAAC
>JBAQZF010000118.1:0-4032 GCA_049790715.1 Saccharimonadales bacterium (SeqCode)
ATATAATGTTGATTATGAGCAAGTCGAGACTTGATCTTATCATGAAGCACCACGTGGCTGAAGACGTAGCTACCACTCAGGAAGTCCAGTTTTACGGAGGATTGGTTATATCAACGAACCATCCGGCGATATACTTGAAGTTACGCGAGCCAATGCTTGGGCAGTCGAAAGATTGCTAGCAAGTTACTTCTCAGGCAAGTATCCAGATATATTCGAAGGATTCAATCCGGAAGAAATGCCTATGCCAACTCGCAAAGAATTAAACCGTAGTACAGATGACGCGGTTGGTTCGATAAACGACTAGCAGCCGGCGTGACTACTAAGCTTGTCAAGTAGGTAATAACCTAAATCTTAAAATAAACTTAAAAAGAGCCCTTTTGCGGGCTCTTTTTCTTGCTGCTCGTAGTGGACGGGTATAAAATAGAGCAACTATGAGCTTAGACGCAAATGATTTAACAGCTATTCGTAATATTTTCACCGAAGTATTCAACGATGGATTCGAAGCTTTAATTCGGCCCCAATTTGATTATATCTACGCTCGACTTGACGCTTTGGAGGCCCGTCTGGGCAAAGTTGAGGAGTGCCTTGATGGCGTAGAAAGTCGCCTGGATAAGATAGAAGCTCGCCTTGATGAGAATGAAAGAGCTACCAAAGAATTACGCAATGAAGTGCGAGCCGGCTTCGGCATGGTCAATAGACGGCTGATTATCCTGGAAGGCAAAGTCGAAGCCCTCGAAAACGATGTTAAAGAACTGTACCAAATGGCTGCTTGACACAGTCATGTCGAATGGTATCGTTTCTGTTTATTAAATAAGTCTTAATCTAGTTTGTACGTGATGAAAACGTGCGTTACAATGCTTGCATTATGAGTTTAACCGGCACTGATCTACAAGCTGTGCGGACTATCGGCCGCGAGGAGAATGCTGTTTTGGACGGCAAAGTTACGGCTCTGCAAAACGACGTCAAAGAGATTTACTATATGATCGCAAAGATGCAGAACGCGGCACAGCCATCCGCGCGGTTTAATAAGCCCACCATCGAACAAAAGATGAGGACAGTGTACGCTGAGCTACTGGCAACTGCTGAGCAGGCAGATGTCGCCCTCTCCTAATAACTCGAAGAGTTAATCGTAAATTTGGATAGATTTTAGCTTTTCAAAAAGAAAAATTACAAGGAAGAGTTGGTTAAGGGCTGGGAGGGGAGCGAATCGGGAAAGAAAACAGCGGCCAGCAAGCCATAAATAGTTTTCGATCCAGATCGCTCCACCCTCCCCGTAAGTCGCATGCTGTATTATTAAGAATACATAATGGCACAGCAACAAAGCGCACTCCAGACTGCGCCAATGACTCCTCCCAAGGCTGTCATGGGAATCCATATTGCTGGATTATTAATTTCAAAAACAGCAGTCAAGCCGAGCGAGATCATCATCCCAGCGAGACCGCACATGATAGCGGCCAGGAATATGACCAAAAAGTTCATCATAGTATTGTAGAGGTGTTCTACTCTGGTCTTAGTGGGCGCTCGCATAGACTTTACCACTCTTCCTTGTACTTGTAAAAGTGCGCTGGACGTGTCTCCAGGCCTCAATGAGTATTGAGGAGTAGATCATACTATAAATTAGGCTCTATATCAATGTCTTAGCTTTCAGTAACAGATACAATTTGACAGGTTGTGATATAATATTTTAGTTATACAGATTAAAGCTGCTGATTAAAAGTTATTTTTGAAAGACAAAATAATGTTACAGCAGGTCTGAGCCACGAGCTCAGGGAAGGAATATCACCTATGGCAGACGCCAAAACTACTACCAACGCTAAAGCCGCAGCGGCTGACGGCAAACAGCGGATTCGGATTCGCCTGAAAGCCTACGACCACAAGGTGATCGATCAGGCGGCTAAACAGATTGTTGACACCGCGCTTCGGACCGGTGCCTCATTGGCCGGGCCGATCCCATTGCCGACTCGGCGCAGCACGTTTACGGTAGTCAAAAGCCCCCACGTCTACAAAAAAGGCCGCGAACAGTTCGAAATGCGTGTCCACAAGCGTCTGATTGACGTCTTTGAGCCAACCCCAAAGACGATTGACAGCCTGATGAATCTCTCGCTCCCCGCCGGTTGCGACGTCGAAATTAAGATGTAGTATTAATAGGTATCTACATGAGTGAAGTGACATGCCAAAATTGTTCAGCTGCGTGCTGCAAAGGTCCAGTTACTGTGGAATTAACTGCGTATGAGAAGGAACACTTGCTCGGAGTTGGTACGGATTTATATCCGATTGTCGAGCCTGTTAACTTTGACCGACCTTATGTTGCTTATCCGGCCGGAGTCGAGTTAGATGATGAAGGCCAACTTGAGAAATTTCTGTACGTTGACGGTCAGCGTAGGTCAGAACCTCTAGATGCTGGACTAGGACGATATATGTTAATCGGTACTTGCGGATTCCTCAAGACTGATCCAGCTGGCTGGGAGTATTGCTCAGGGTATGATGACCGACCTAAGATATGTCAGGATTTTGAGATTGGCTCCCTCAAATGTCGTTTAATAAGAGTAGTGCGAGAAGTGGACGTTCCGTCTGACGCCTTTCCAGGTCTTCAGGCGATGCTGGATAAACTACAACCCTAAAGTCTTTGTAGAATTTGCAACGGCTTGACAGAGGTAAGCTGAACGTGCTAATCTGATATGGTATCTCAACAAGACTTCTACTTGGTTCGCGCTCGTAGGTCTGCCGATAACAGAGGTAGAAACCGCCCGCAACCAAGCATTTTTATGTCTTACCTTGGTACGGAAACAATCTAAAGGAATGTATTGGACTGGATCTCCGCGTTCGCGAGGATGACAATTATGAAAGCATTAATTACCCGAAAAGTCGGCATGACCAGCACCATCGCGGAAGATGGTGTGGTGCAGGCTGTTACCTTGCTTTCAGTAGCAGACCACACCGTACTTGCTCACAAAACTGAAGAAAAAGATGGCTACACCGCTATCCAGGTCGGCACCGAAACTGCCAAAAAGCTTAGCAAAAGCGTAGCCGGTCACGTCAAAAATGCTAAGGTAATGCCGAAGCTCATTCGTGAATTCCGCATTACCGAAATCCCTGAAGAACATAGCGTCGGCAGCACCATCAGCGCCGACGTTTTTAGTGTTGGCGATAGCGTCCAAGCTACTGGACTGACTAAGGGTAAGGGTTGGGCCGGCACTATTCGCCGTCACAACTTCCATCGCCAGCGCAAAACACATGGTGGTAAAGGTAATACTCGTAAGCCAGGTTCTATCGGGTCAATGTATCCGCAGCATATTTTTAAAGGCACAAAAATGGCCGGCCAGTTGGGTCACGACCAAGTTACTGTCAAAGGCTTGAAAGTAGCATTGGTCGATACCGAACTCGGCGTCATCGGCGTCACCGGCGCGGTACCTGGTCCGCGCAAAGGCATCGTGATCGTCAAGGAGACTAAATAATGCGTACTCCTGTAGTAAGGAAAAAGAGCAGCCCACGTGACGAATTTAGTTCGGCACATGGCGCGATGAGAAAAACCGCTAGGTTTGTCTCATTAGCCGGAGGCGAAAACTAATGGCTACCGCGACCTATACCAAAGCTGGCGCTAAAGCCACTACTCCTGCCAAGCTCGATAAGGCTGTCTTTGGCGTTGAAACTAAGAATCACGAGCTCTTGAAAGCCGCTTATGTGGCATACCTAGCAAATGGTCGTCAGAATCTAGCTGTCGTTAAGACTCGCGGCTTGGTACGGGGCGGTGGTAAAAAGCCTTGGAAGCAAAAAGGCACTGGCCGCGCGCGTTTTGGTTCGTCCCGCGTACCGATCTGGCGCGGTGGTGGTATCACTTTTGGTCCAACTGGCGAAGAGAATTACACTAAGCAGCTCAACGTAAAGGCAAAACGCCAGGCTATTCGACAGGCGCTCAGTCTTGCTTCTACTGCTGGAAAAATCGTCGTCATCGAAGATGTTGTATCTAAAGAAGGTAAAACCGCTGAGCTAGCCAAGCTTTTGCAAAAAATTGGTGCTGAGAAAAACGTGTTG
>JBAQZF010000119.1:0-2417 GCA_049790715.1 Saccharimonadales bacterium (SeqCode)
CATCTATCCCTAGCTCATCGCATAGCCCCGAATTAAGGCATTGCTGAATGGTGTCTGCGCCACCTATTATCTGAACAATCTTGTCACCCGCTGCTTTACTGGCCTGAGAAATAGCACTCTCAACACCATCAGTTACAAATGTGAGAGTAAGCTTGCCATTTCCTTTAGGAAACTTTGCTGGAGGTGTATGGGTCAAGATAAAAAGGGGAACTTGGAATTCATAGCCATCGTTAATCCACATAAATGGGTCTGCCATCTCATACACATGTCTCCCCATAATAACGGCACCTGTGTTTTTGATCATTTCTTTGAAAGAAGGAGCATCAAGGAGTTCAGAAAAATCTGGGCTAAGGCTCTCGGCGTTTCCGTTACAGTCATTAATAAACCCGTCCAAAGATATGGTCATGCCAGCCATTACTTTTCCCATAAAAAAACCTTTCATGTTACTTTATGCCCTCTATAAAATTATATCAAAAGACCAATTAGTTTATTTTGCATTGAGGCGCAGAGTGTAACTCACTATGCTCACTTAGTTAATAGGTACTCTTGATAAGGGACCTCTAATATCTCTCTCCACCGAGCTATCTCATCCCTAATAAGGTATAACTTTTCGCCCACCAATTGCATTAAGCATAAGCATAAGCATTATGACTTCTGTAAAAAGAGGTCATTTTTGTTAGATTTTGATACTATGGAGGTATGAGAAAAATAGTCGTGTTATCTTTTATCAGTCTTGACGGCGTTATGCAAGCTCCTGGTGGGCCAGAAGAAGACACTAGTGACGGCTTTCAGTATGGCGGCTGGACTGTTCCTTATTCAGATGAATTTTCGGGCAAGCTAATGGGCGAACAGATGGGTATGCCGTTTGATTTACTGCTTGGCAGAAAAACCTACGATATTTTCGCGGCGTATTGGCCGAAGCAGACAGGTTCGATAGCTGACCCGTTCAATAAAACGACCAAATATGTCGTCTCTGGCTCGTCGCCAAAACTGAGTTGGGAAAACTCCGTACTCATTGAAGGTGATGTAGTTGCCAAGCTAAAAGAGCTGAAACAGCAAGACGGTCCGATGCTGCAAGTCCATGGCAGCGGCAACCTCATACAGACTTTGCTCAAAAACGATTTCGTTGACGAACTATGGCTAAAGATATTTCCGGTAACGCTCGGCAAAGGCAAGCGCCTGTTCGCGGAAGGAGCCATGCCAGCGGCATTCGAGCTAATCGAGTCCAAAACTACGCCACGCGGTGTCATCTTCGCCAATTACAAAAGATCCGGCAAGGTTAAGACCGGTTCATTCGCTTGATAGAACTACCGTCTGCCAAGCACCCATTTTTGTGAAGAACTGAGCTTCTTATCTACGCGGTGTGGACAGCCCATCCAGCAACAAGGACGGCGTTTTCCTTCGGCGAGCTCCGTAATTGTCCGCGTAACGTGGTTCTTTCTGGTCTCGGCAGTTTTAACGGATATAGTCCAGCAGATCCACTCATTGCGAGCGAGCGGCGTAATATTCTCCCATGCGGCTAGAGCTTTCGAGGAAGAGATTAAGGCTTTTTGTAAGTCCGTAGGTAGTTTGTGCGCCACACCGCCGGCGATTTCTTTTTGAGCCATAAACTTATATTACCTGAGGTTACATTCTTCTATCAACTTTATGTATATACTAGACTGTAGAAGATCAGTAATAGCTAGGGGGAAAGAGCATGAAAGTTACAGGCATAGGCGGCGTATTTTTTCGAGCAAAAGACCCAGAGGCGCTTTCGAAGTGGTACGAAAAACATCTCGGCATTAACGGTATGGATTGGGTTCAGCAGGAGGGTCAGACCGTCTTTGCTCCGTTTCCTGCCAACACTGATTATTTTGGGAGTAAATCACAGAGTTTTATGCTCAACTTTCGCGTAGATGACCTGGACGGTTTGCTAAAGCAGCTAGGGGTCGACAAGGTAAAGATCGTAAAAGACGTCGAAGAGCAAACTGGCGTAGGCCGCTTCGCGTCGATCGAAGACCCAGAAGGTAATCGTATAGAGCTGTGGGAACCTCAAGCTGAATAGACATACTGGCTTTCTGATTAGCTAAAGACGGAACCTGGTAGAATTAGGTCAGTAAATGCAAGAAGTAATCATTTTTATAGTTGGACTTGCAGGTAGTTTTTTGGGTGCTACCGTCGGCGGTGGCGGTATGATTGCTGTCCCTGCGCTTATATTTTTAGGATTTTCGCCCCAGGCTGCCGTAGCTATCAATAAGGTCGGCGATGTCGGGGCATTTATTTCTGCTACCAGCCAATACTGGAAATCAAAAAAGATCGACTGGAAGATGGCTGTTCACCTGGCGGCTATCAACCTTATCGGTAGCATTATAGGAACTCAAATAATGGTTCGGATGCAAACGAACTTTTTAGAAGTATTTATAGGGCTTATGATCTTG
>JBAQZF010000120.1:0-2834 GCA_049790715.1 Saccharimonadales bacterium (SeqCode)
GCGCCAAACCATTTTGGTCCAGCTCATTGAACTCCTCAAAATCGGTCTTTGATTTGAGAAATTTGTAATACGCGGTGCGTTTATCAAGCTTTGGCTCGACGATAATCACCTCTGTTGTTTCCGGTAAATCATTCAAAAGTTGTTCAGCTTGCTCGACAAACTGTTTATTTGTGCTCGGCGCGCGCAGCACGACCAGTTTCTTGGCCGCTAGAAATGGCAAGCCGTTCAGCGCTTCCTGGATTTTTGCCAGCTCAGCCTCCTCACCATCCACTCGCTCCAGCGCTAAATCACCCTGCTCGGTTACAAATGTCCCAACTAATTCAGCCAACCGCTTTTGCAGCCCAAATGAATTTTCACCGGTCAACACAGACACCATGTTTGCTATTGTACCAGCGCGAGAAGTTCGTGCCCATCTAATAGAGCTGGCTATGCGTACCGATGAACGTGAAAATGACAATCGTATCACCACGCGTACAGTAGAGCGCTCGTAAATCCCAGGCTATATCTATACTTCGATACCCGCTGTACTTGCCTTTCAGCCCATGGTTACGCAGCTCGGGAGCAAACGGATCAACTTGAAACTGACGCAGACGCTCATAAAACTTTTGTCGCTGTGCCGATGGTAATTTCGCGAGCTGTTTAGTAAAACTCTTGGTAAAGTCAATTTTCTGGCGCATGTTTGACTATTTGAGACTTTTCAAATAAGCGACAGCTTCGTCGGCCGTTTCAAATGGACCGCTAGTTTCGCCAGCCGCGATTTCACGCTCTGCTTGTTCTATGATCTTTTCCATTTTCGGCGTCATAACTTCCGTCGCGTCGAAGTGAATCTGTTTGGTCTCGCCAAGTTGAATCAGGTAAGCGTTGACCAGGGTACTGAGCGGTATGCCGAAGCCGCTAGCCACAGCCTGAGCCCGTTTTTTGACGTTTTCGTCTACCTTGACGCTAAGTACTGCTGTTTTCATACTACAAAGTATATACCTTGTAGTTTACGGTGTCAACTTTTGGCAGTGCGGACAGAGGTGGGTGCCGCGGCCGGCGACGCGGGTTTTTATGATGATGGTACCGCAGCGCGGACAGGGCTTGCCCTCGCGCCGAAAGACGCGGGCGAAGCTGGTGTAGCTACCTTTTTTGCCCTCGGCATTGACGTAATTTCTATCTGTCGCGCCGCCTTTTTCGATCGATAGTTTCAGTACGTAAATCATTTCGTCATAGAGCTTGTGAAACTGCGCCGCGGAAAGATTCCTGACGATTACGGTGGGGTGAATTTTGGCCGCCCACAACGCTTCGTCGGCATAAATGTTGCCAATTCCCGCGACCACCGTTTGATCTAATAATACTGCTTTGACGTTGGAGTTTTTACGCCGCAGCATGCGCTGTCGGAAATCCTGCCAGGTAAAATTAGCATTGAGCGGCTCCGGCCCAACTTTCTGGAAAAAGTCTAAATTCATAACTTCCGGTGTCGGAATCAATCGTACCCAGCCAAACTTGCGCTGGTCATTGAAAAACAGCTGACTTTTATCTGTAAATGTCAACGTAACTCGCGTGGATTTATCCGGCAACTCGCCGATTAACGATTCGTTTGGGTGCCCTGCCCCAAAGCGCTTACTGATACTACGAAAGACCAGCTGTCCGGTCATTTTCAGGTGAATAATCAACGAATAATTAGTCGATAGCTCAATCAGCAAGACTTTGGCGCGCCGATTAACGGCTGTGATTTTGGCGCCAACCAAAAACTGCCGCACATCAGCTTCGGCGTTCGGAAACGACTTCGGCCAATCAAAATCAACCGCGGCAACTTCCAGGCCTGGCAACAACCGCGCCAAACCGATTCGTACTGTCTCAACCTCGGGCAACTCCGGCATGTCATGACAGTATACCAATGTGATACAATCGTTTTATCATGATTCGCGTGTTTTTCTCATAGAAATTGTTTCTCACCTGACTTTTACTATTCTAATTTTTAGGGATTTTTATGAAAAAACGCGTTTCTTCTTCGGATTACAGCCTGTGGCACAACATTGTCACCGCGCTCAAACTTAACTGGGAGATTGATCGAAAAGGCTTCTTAGGCCACCTGGCTTTGTCTGCCGTCCAGGTGGTCAGCAGCATTCTGACTATCTTTTTCAGCAGCCGCATAATCGGTGAGCTAACGCTAGCCGTCCGCAATCTACCCGTTGATCTACATCGCCTATACCTGTGGCTGGCACTTAGCATCATCTCGGTCATGGCCGAGCGCTTTACCTGGCGCTGGCTCAACCTCAATGAGCGCCGCGCCTGGATCCGCTGGTACGTTTGGATAACGGCACGCTTCAACGAAGCGCTCGCCAATCTGGATATGCCGCAACATCACGACCGAGAATTTCAGCAAACATTGAACAAACTGCAGCAAAAATATAACTACGTTCCACAAAACTTCAGTTCTTATATTCTGCAACTTATCCACTCAATTGCCCGGCTGATGTCTTCTCTGGTGATTGTCATCGCCTTCGCGCCGCTGCTGATTCCCTTACTTGCCCTGTCGCTTATACCAAACTTTATAACCGAGCGGCGTCTCAGCAAACTGCAATGGGGTTTATGGGGCGAAAAAGGCGATGAAAATCGCCTGGCCTGGCGATTAACGTACTACCTGCAAGACAAACAAAAACTTCAGGAAACCAAGATCTTTCAGACACAGCGCTTTCTACTGCGGCGCTTGCATGACATCCATGAGGATTTCTATGGCCGCCAGATAAAAAATATCCAGGGTATCCGGCTGGCCGCCCTTGGCAGCCTGCTCGTAGAGGGAGTTGTGCTAATCGGTATCGATTTATGGCTTATTCTGCGAGTTGTACACC
>JBAQZF010000121.1:0-6942 GCA_049790715.1 Saccharimonadales bacterium (SeqCode)
GTGATAGCGATTGTCTGATTTTAGAACTTTTCTGCGCGCATAGAGAAAGGAACAGTCATGTTAGAAGTATTGCTCGCGATTGTAGGGCTGGCTGCTGGTTTTGGCGCCAACACCGTTATCACCAAACAGCGTATGGGATCCGCCGAGGAAAAATCCAAAAAAGAATTGCAACGAGCGAAAAAAGAGGCCGACAAACTGATAGATCAGGCCCGCGAAGAAGCCAACAAAGCCGTCGAAGAGACGCGCAAAGAAGAGCAAACGCGCCGCAAAGAATTAAAAGACCTAGAGCAGCGCCTCGTAACGCGCGAAGAAGCGCTCGACAAAAAACTCGACGAGCTTGATAAGCGCAACGAAAAAGCGCGCAAAAGCGAAGATGAAATCGATCAGCTCAAAAATGAAATCCGCGACATCCGCGGCAAGCAGCAGGAGAAACTAGAAAAGATCGCCAAGCTCACCAAGGCTGATGCCGCCGATAAGCTGATGCAGATGACCGAGCGCGACATCAAAAACGACCTGCTCGGTCTGGTGACGAAACTGCAAAATGAAGCCCGCGATAACGCCGAGGAAAAAGCCGCGCTGATCATCACGACAGCTATGGAGCGCATGGCCAGTGAAGTAACTGCCGAGCGCACTGTCACTAGCATCAAACTGGAAGACGAGGAGATGAAGGGTCGCATCATCGGCAAAGAAGGCCGTAACATCCAGGCCTTGCAACGCGCCACTGGCGTCGACATCATGGTTGATGATACGCCCGGCTACGTGGTGCTGAGCAGCTTCGACCCAGTGCGCCGCGAAGTGGCTCGCCAGACCATGGAAATGCTGATGAAAGACGGCCGCATTCATCCAGGCCGTATCGAAGAAGTCGTCGCCAAGGCTCAAAAACAAGTCGAAAAAGACGTCATGCGAGCTGGCGAAGACGCGGCGCGCGAAGTCGGCGTCATCGGCATCCCCAAAGAAATTTTGCAACTGCTCGGCGAGCTTAAATACCGTACCAGTTATGGCCAAAACGTCCTCAAGCACTCCACCGAGATGGCGCACATCGCCGGCGTGATTGCCGAAGAGGTCGGTGCCGACGTCAAAATTTCCAAATACTCCGCCCTAGTCCATGACCTTGGCAAAGCCCTGACGCACAAGATCGAAGGCAAGCACCATCACATATCCGGCGAAATCTTGCGCAAATACGGCGCCCCCGAAGCGGTAGCCCTAGCCGCCGAACAGCACCACGATGACGTCGAAGCCACGAGTGTCGAAGCCTTGATCATCCGTACGGTTGATGCCGTCAGCGCCGCTCGCCCGGGTGCCCGCAACATTAGCGCCGAAAACTTTGGCGAGCGCATGCGAGACCTGGAAAACGTCGCCAATAGTTTCAAGGGCATCGAAAAATCGTATGCCATTAGCGCTGGCCGCGAAGTCAGAGTGTTCGTCAAACCACAGGCTATCGATGACCTCAGCGCCATCAAACTAGCCCGCGACATTGCCACCAAGATCGAGTCAACCATGCAATACCCTGGCACCATCAAGGTCAACGTCATCCGCGAAACCCGCGCCATCGAATTCGCCAAGTAGTTTTAAAGGTTTAATACAAAGAGTAATATCATGCCACAAATCCTTGCGTTCGGTGACTCAATAACGGACGGTTTTTACGATAACGAGGGCGGCTGGGCAAGTAGAATGCAACGTTTCTTTATGGCGGCCAATGTAGAAGGCGGTGCGATAAAAGATAAGATAGATTGGTTTTATAATCTTGGCATTAATGGCGATACTGCGAAAGATGTTCTACGAAGAATAGAAGTTGAGTCAGAGGCAAGGAAAATTAACAGGCCCGACAAGGCAAGTATAGTTATTTTTGCAATCGGCATTAACGATAGTGCATGCGAGGGTGGGTCAAGTGATGCTCGATTTACTCCGGAAGAATTTGCGGCTAATCTTGGTAAACTGGCAGGTATTATAAAACAGCATACCGATAAGATTATCTTTGTAGGTTTAACTCCGGTCGTTGAGCAATATACACAACCTATTTATAAAACTAGTTGGTACGATAATTACCGAATTGGCCTATTTGATGAAGCAGTGCGTAAAGTAGCCAGAGAAAAGAATGCTATCTTTATTGATATATTCAGAACAATGCAAGAGCAGACTGACTGGAAAAACTATTTTATTGATGGCTTGCATCCAAACACGACAGGCCACAAGTGGATGTACGAGCGAATTAAACCGGAAATTCTTAAAATCCTCAATACTTAAAATAGATGGCATTTTTTATATAGTTTGCTATGCTTTCAGTATAGAATTTGTTTAAAATGAGAAATTTCTTGCTGACCAAAATCCGACTGAGCGTCTATTTCTGGATATTTTTCGTAGTCTCTCTGGTCTTGTCGATCACCTTGCCAGGCTATACCTTTACCGCGGGGGCGTTGACGCTCTTTTCGGTCAACTCGTTCCTCTACGGCTTTTATATCTCGCCGATTTTAGGTGCCCAAAAAAGCCGCATCGAGGAAATGCACAAAATAGTCCGTACTGAAGCCAATGCTCTTTTTAGCCTTGTGCTGCAATTGAAAAAATTGCCCGATGCTCTGCACGACAAGCTGCAAACCATGATAGAAGATTATGTCAGAGCAAAAGTTCATCAGCACGGTTTAAACAGCGGCGAAAAAGAGTACGAAGCGCTCATTACCTACTGCGTGGACTATAAAGGCGATCACAAGGAACAGATCGACAAAACACTGGAAGCGCTGGTAACCAATCAGCAAAACCGGACCAACCTGAGCATGCAGATGAACAGCAAGGTTTTTACCAACGAGTGGCACATTACGGCGATTCTATTTTCCATCACTCTGGGTTTTATCCTCAGCCTGGACATTGGTAAATCATTGATATTTCACGTAGTGCGCGCCTTGCTGTGTACTGCCCTGACCATGCTGGTGCTGATTTTGGTCAAACTCAGCACGCTGACTCACAAGAAGGCTAAACAGATGTGGGAACCGTTGAAAAAACTTGTCGATACTAACTTTTATCGCACCGATTGATTGCCCGAACTCTTTAGGCGCCCTATACTGAAAGTCTATGAAGATACTATATGTTGGTGACGTGATGGGCGAAGTGGGCTTGCGGGTCGTGGAGCGGGTCGTGCCAAAGCTGCGCCGCCAAAAACAGATTGATCTGGTGATCGCCCAGGCCGAAAATACTAGCGAGGGTAAAGGTATCACGCTGGCTGACTTTAAGCGGCTACGCGAGGCGGGCGTGGATTTTTGCAGTGGCGGCAATTGGAGTTTGCACCGCGCGGAAATTATCCAGGCCATGAATGATCCCGCCCAGCCGATCATCCGTCCGGCCAATTATCCTAAGGGAACTCCTGGTCTAGGCTGGAAGTATATAGAATACTTAACAAGTAAAGTATTGATTATTAGCTTGCTGGGACATATCGTCGGCAAAGACGCTGACAAGTCGATCGATAATCCGCTGCGGGTCATCGATGCCCTTCTGGAGCAAGAAAAAGATACTGTCCGGACCGCGACTATCGTGAATTTTCATGGCGATTACTCTAGTGAGAAAGTGGTCATCGGCCACTATCTGGATGGGCGAGTTACAGCTGTAGTTGGCGACCATTGGCATGTGCCGACAGCTGACGCCAGAGTGTTGCCGGGTGGGACGGCGCACGTCACTGACGTCGGTATGTGCGGCGCGCTTGACGCTTCGCTTGGCGTACAGTTTTCTAGTGTCATTCCCCGCTGGCGTGACGGCAAGCAAACGCGTAACGTTTTGGAGACGGCTGGCCAAAGGCAATTTAACGCCGTGTTAGTCGAAACAACCAAAGATGGACTAGCGCGTTCGATCGAGCAAATCCAAGAGACGTTTTAGTAGTAATCTGTGCTATTTTTCGGTATAATCGCCTCTGTATTCAACTTTTCGGGGAGTGGCGCAGTTTGGTAGCGCGCGCGGTTTGGGACCGTGAGGTCGCAGGTTCAAATCCTGTCTCCCCGACCATCTTCGTTCTAATCGAACCACCGACTAAAGGCCCCGATTTCCCCAAGGAATCGGGGCCTTCGGCGTTCCTAGGCCGCGAATCCACGACGTCCACCAGGCCGCCATTGGCGGGCCTGGTGCCAGTCGCCTGCAAGGCGCTGGCAACCTCGTGCAGTTCCTTGAAGGGGCTGCCCAACAGGGCCTCCGGCTCAAGGTCGAGCAGGGTTGGTGGCCAACAGCTGTCTGGCCCTTCGCCAGTGGCGTCGATCAGCGGCGTCGGATTGTTCGGTGGCATCGCAGCTCCTTTGGAAGATGGGCTGCGACTAAGCTCCTAGCGGCGCGGGTTTTGACCCTAACTGCAATTTTTCTGAGGGCGATGGCTCGTCCCTGGAAACGGCCCTTCCTGAACCCGCGCCAACCAGTGCGGGTCTTGACCTGGAGCATGCAAAAGGCCCGCATCGTCCATGGCTGGACGGGCAAGCAGACAGCTCAGGCCTACGGCTGTAGCGAGAGCCGCATCACCCGCGTCGAGCAAGGCACCATGCCCAGCCGTAGCTTGGTGATCTTCTATGAGGAGACCTTCGAGACGGACGGCCAGCTGCTGTCCCTCTACGAGGTAGCCATCGAGGGCGACGAGCAAGACCGTCGACGCTATGGCGGCAAACGGCCGCCATCCTCGCTTCCTCCCCCAACAGCGAAAGGAATGGCCATGAAGGCTTCGATGCTGGACGAGCGGACGCGCCGACTGACTGCAGATGAGAACGCAGCTCGTCGGACGGCTAGGGCGATCGCTGACCCTGATGTGCAAGCCACCACAGACGGCAAACTTGTCAAGACTCAGCAACAGCGAGCACCGGTCGTCTTGAGTCAAGCGCCGAAGGCAATTACCGACTAGCCGCTCTAGTGATAATAAGGGGTATCGGAGGTTCTCCAAGTGGCCTGGGGGTCAACTTGTTCAGCTCCAGTGGCTTCAAGTCGCCCATCCGGCGGATGGGTCTGTCCATTGGGGCCAATTGTAAAGACGTCACGCTCTTGCATCTCTGATCCCACCAGCTCTAAATACCGTTCGACAGAGAGCGCAACTGCAGTTCTACCCGTAGCCGGATCATGTAAGGCAACTTTGTCATCACCTCCATGCCCAAGACGGTTCAGTACTTCTTGCACCGCCGTAGATCCCTCGATGGCTTGATCCAATACATCCGGTCGCAAGCGGAGAGATGGTCGGACCTTGCCCTTGTTCCGGTCATCTTCTTCTTGAGTTATGCGGCGAGTGCGCCTGTCTAATTCACTTGCCTTGCCCATACTTTAATTGTCGTTCTTGTTGCAGTATATGTCAATACCATTTGCACAAAGCGTATCAACGGTGATTTCACGCGACGAGTATTTCGAGCCCATCGCTCCTCGCTTTGACCTGCCTTTGCTTGAGCGCAGCCGCGTCACCGTAGTCGGCGTTGGCACCGTTGGCTCGCGCATCGCGGAGTTGTTGGCGCAAAATGGCGTCGGTTGCCTCGTTGTAGTAGACGGCGACAGGCTCGAAGTCCGTAACCTGCTGCGGCATGTGCTCACTCGTGAATACCTCGGACGGAACAAGGCTGCTGCCCTTGCCGAGAATCTGCGGGCGCGTATTCCTGGGTTGGAAATCAGAGCTGAGTCGCATTACGTTGATAGCGCGATGCCGGACGATGCGCTTGACGATTTACTTAGTGAAGCTGATCTCATCATCGCAGCTACGGACAGACGCGATGCTCAGCGTCGGGTGGCACAGCGAGCATGGGTGCTTGACATTCCGGCTCTCTTTCCTGGGCTTTATGAGGGCGGTGGCTACGAGATTTTCCTTCAGCGGAGCTGGCGACATCCCTGCTTTATGTGCTGGGATGGCTGGCGTCCAGCGGACGCACAGCTGCGTGAGTTCGCAGGTACGGATGCCGAGACGCTGTCGCTGGTGCAGCTCGCTGTCCCGCTCAGCTTGGCCGTTCTTGACCCTAGCTGCGAGCACACTCAGATGATTGACCAGCCTGATCATTTGCCTAGCCCACCGGTGCTCTATGTTCAGAACCAGCATGCGCTGGCGATTCAGACTGTTCCGCGAGTGCGTGACTGCCCGCTGTGCGGCGGAACGGCTGATGAAATTGGGGAGGCCTCCCGTCAGACCTTAGCTCAGCCGGCCTCCGTTGGAGGCAGCGACAGGATTACTCCACGACCAACCCAGCGAAGCCGCAGCGCATCGCGGGCGCGATCCGATGACATAGCAGGTACAGTGGTAGCAGCTCTCATCGGCTGGGTGATTTGGGCGATTGCCTCGTATTTTACTGTCCTGATTGTGTCTAGCTTCTTTGTGTCGCCCACAAAGGATTCAAAGGCAGTCAACACTATTCTGGCCGTTCTGTGGCTTGCCCCCATTGGCATCGGACTCGTGGCCTGGATCGTCAGCTTGACTCAGCGCGACTAATAACCTCGCCCGCAGCCTCCCAAACCACTTCAGCAAGCCTCGCCCAGCGCCGTTCAGTCCGAGTCTGAGCGCCGCCCTCGGCACCGCGCGATACCGCGTGCCACGTCGGAGTCGAAGAATGGTTCTCGCTTTTCTTGCTCCTTTTCTTCCGCTTTTGTTCTCTTTCTGAAGAGGGCGACTCAGGAATACGAATCTGTAGCGTTCGCACCCAACGCTGCCCGCCGTCGGGCAGGAAGCTCAGTTGCTCCACGCAGCGCTGTGTGTAGCGCAAGGGCGTGTCAAGCATCGCGGCTAGACACGCAATATGCTCGGCCGCAATCTTGTCCGGTGGCGCGCTCATAACGCCACACCAACCTACCAAATACTGGAGTCTGTGGAGATGGACCCTAGTCGGGTCGAGGCTGCGTTATCCCTACGTCCACCATCGACCGCAACGCAATCATGTACTCCGGATCATCGCGGCTATTGAGCTTGGCCGGCCGCTCTGGGTGCCCCTCGGGCAGATATTTGCGAGGATCATCGGCCCAAAC
>JBAQZF010000122.1:0-2257 GCA_049790715.1 Saccharimonadales bacterium (SeqCode)
CGCCAGTGGTGGTCAACCAGCCAGTGCGTTTGTCGACGCGAGTCAACCGGTGCGTAACAACCAGATTAGAGTCGCGCGGGCTTTGGTAGCTGACAATATCTCCGACCGTCAGATCGTGGGCAGCGGATGGCTTGACGATGACGGCGTCGCCAGGCCTGAGCGTCGGCACCATGCTGCCAGTCTGGACACTCAGCAACTGCTCGCCGCGACTCCGGACAATCAGTAAACCGACAGCAAATATGACTGCTAAAACAATCAGCGACAGCAGCACGCCGCGACCCATGACAGTAATCACTTGTCGATAGTTGCTGTTTGATTGAAATGATCGCGGCAGCATCAGTGAAAAATATTAATTTACGCGTCTTACAGCACGCCGCTAAACGCGAAATCAATGTTACCAAGCGAAGCGCTGGGGCCAGTCACCGCGTCGGCAGTCATGGAGATTTGCAGGGTAAACTGCGTCTTCGAGCCAGGCGTCAATATGGCTGGCGAGGTGATGGCCACGCCACCAGTAGCGTTACTGGTGATCAACGACTGCAAGCTGAAGCTTTGGGGGCCGTTGTTGCCGGTCGTCGGCGTCAGAATGACGGTGACTTTACTGAGGTCAAGATTATTGGGATTAACGGGGGTACTGCTGACGGCGAGCTTGAGGGAAAGCGTTGTGCCGCCAGCATTCTTGAGAAAAATAGACGAACTCTGCGGCCCAGGTCCGCCGCCTGGCACGATGTTGTTGAAGTCGAAGCCGGTCTGAGCAGTCGAAAAATTGGTACCATCAGGGCTGATTTGTAAGTTGGCTGTTGCCGTCTCGATGGTGTTGCCTGTCAGCTTGATCTGCTGGCTCTGCAGCGCCGCGAAGGTCACGCCGCTGACCACGATGACCGTCGCGGCTATGACGAACAGCGCTCGCAGCAGTACTTTCAGATGTTTGGATCGTTTCATAACGTGACGCTGCCTCCCTAGCAGATTAGTGCGCCTCATCATGCCATTTCGCCGCAATCTCCGTCAACTATTTCATGTTTTATTTTTACAACACCACGATTTCATGATAAAACACGAGCATTTTGTCACCCCTGTTGGAGGTCGAGGTAAGCGGTTTGAGAAATCTTAACTTTTACTTAAGTAGATTTCGCGGCATGAGCAGAAATGATCGCCAAGATATCCGGGCCATACTGCTCGACTTTGCGGCTGCCGAAGCCTGGCAGCGCCAGGAGCTGCTGAGAGGTCGTCGGAATGGCGGTAGCGACAGCACTAAGCGTGGTGTTGTGAGCAATCATGAACGCCGGCACTTTGTCAGTCTGAGCACGCTGGAAACGCCAGGCTTTGAGCTTTTCAAACAACGCTTGGTCGACGAGCGAGGAAGTTTTGGCGGCGATAATTTCGTCAGCGATATCCGGCGTATCAATTGCTAGATGGGTTGAAGCCTGTCTCAGCTGATCGTCCAGTTGGTAAATCTGCGGATGCATGCTGAGCGCCATGGCATTGACACCATGAAGATATAAACCATCGAGACTTCGTACCCGGCTCAGCGCTACGTAGCCCATACCGGGTGTGAATGCCCGACTCAGGTCAATCTCTGCAGCATCCAGGCTCATGCCTTGGCTTTTATGGATAGTGATGGCCCAAGCTAATCGTAGCGGCAGCTGGGTGACTTCGGCTCTCACCCGCCCGTCTTCGCTCAAGCTCCAACTGTGCGGCTCGACATGTATTTCTTTGCCGCTGAGCAGCTCGACAACCGGTCCATCTTTGTCAAAATTGACAACCCGGCCGCGGCTGCCATTCACGAAGCCTTCGGCAAAATTATTAGCCACGAACATGACTTCGGCATCGATTTTCAGCTCCAGCACTTCTGGCACTAGCAAACTTTTCGATAGTTGCTCGAGTTTAGCTTTGGCGCCCTTGGTATGCATTTCAAAGAATCTGCTCTCGCCAGGCAGCGCTGCTAAATGTCGTTGATTAATGGCCTCGACATCGATGTTGTGGGCGTACAAACGCGTCAAGACGGTATGCTCCTGTGGTTTTTGCTGCAAGCGTTCTTCTAGCACCAAATGATGTGATTCATCCAGTCGGTTACGACGCATAGCCTCCAGAAACACTAATAAATCATCATTGCTCTGCTGCCGATGCTGCTCGGTCAAATAGCAAATTCGCGGGTCAAGCTCCGCCCAAGCTTCAGACAGATGCACGAAATCAAAGTCCCGCGTGCCACGACTGACTGGTGGCAGCTGAAAGAGATCACCTACTAAAATAATCTGCAGAC
>JBAQZF010000123.1:0-22660 GCA_049790715.1 Saccharimonadales bacterium (SeqCode)
GAATAAGTTTGCGGCGACGAGTCTCGGCCTCAGCTTCAATGACACTGTAATCTTTTGGATGGTCAGCTTCAACCACTTCCCCCATAAAGATAGGTTTACCTGAAACTTCGCTGGCTTTTGTATCTAATGCTGCAACAAAGCGGATTTCTCCTTCACCACTGAGGTCTATGAACTCCTTTCCATGCCACTCTGCGCGGCTTAAGGTCTCGTCTTCGTCAAGCCCGCCTCTTTCTACTACAACAGATCGAATCACTTCTGGCGTGATATATGTACCCGATAGGGCAATCTGACTCTCGAATCGATCGCCAGACTCAGCGAAACAGACACTTCTCAGCATAAACTTATCAATTTCAGGTACATAACCGCCAAAAGTACCTTTAGGATTCCGCCTATACTCTTCAAGCGCCTCATTGGTACATGGCTGAATTGTTCTCACTTCAAGCTGGGGTTTTGCTATTTGTGCTTCGCTTTCCAAGTGCTGTTGCTCTATTTGTTCAAGACATAGCTCAACTACTTTGCTTGTACCAATACGGCCTATAGTTCGATATGTATCCTCTTCGACAAAATTGCCGACGCGCACCACTTGTTCTTCTGCGCTCACGAACGGACTCAGACCGTTCTCCAACATAACGGTAATTGATTCTTTGTCGGCAAAATAATCACCGGTTTTTGGATCAAACTGTTGTTCTGTCTTGCGGAATAGCTCATAACCGAGCTTCCGGCTCGCTTCACCAGCTTGTCGCTCGCAATCCAGCAACAAGCCATTAAATCTTTCCCTGTACTCTGGGCTATCTTCCCCAAATTCCTTCCTGACAGCTATCACCTTTTTAGCAGTCCCAAGCGCATCAACAGGTAGCGGGACATTTTCAGTTTTACCGTCAGATACGAGCTGTTGGTTATTGTTAAGTATACTCTTGGCTTTTGTAGCAGCCCTTCGACGAGTAAAGTGTAGCTCTGGGATAGCGTCAACATTAATTAGCTTGGACGCAGGAGATTCATTTTCTGTTTGAGGCACAGGTTCTTGGACAAGATGTAGAGCTGGACAGGACTCAGCCGCGCCATAGCTCTGTGGCTCTTCGGCAAGACGTAAAGGAGCATATGGCATACCCATTTCCTGGTCGACTATTGGTTCAAATTGTAGTGTTGCGGCTGTTTCAGCCATAAAAATACCCTCGTCTCCGGTGAGCGAGAGTTGAAAGGTCTTGAAAAGACATTTTGCTCCTGCTCGAGAGATTTGCTTTTAGCTGTATCGGACTTGACCGTTTGACAGATGAGAATAAACTATACGTCCTCTGTCAAGGGCTTACCGTTGCGGCACAGTGTGGGATTCGCACCCACTTCCAGCGTTTATTTGTTAATTTGAGTCGAACTACGTAGTAGTGTAGCATCCGCGTGGGACGCTAGATATAGTATTTATTACCGCAATGGAACGCTAGGGGTTTTGGCGTTGCTTGAGGGCGGTCAGGCGCGGCATGAAGCTTTGAGCGGCGCCGTCCAGCCGCAGCACTTTGAGCGCGCCAAGCAGCACGTAGAGGTGGTCGAGACTGTTTTTGGTCAGCTCAGTGCCGAGATTCTCGACTTGCTGAAAAGCATGCTCGACTTTTTCTACCAGCCACTTTTCTTCATTGGGCGCGACTTGATTGGAGGTGATTTTCTGTTGCTCGGCGGCTTTTACGACTTCGAGCGAACGAGCGGAATGATCGCGTTTGCGGACGTGGCCGCGTTTGATGAGATTGTTGACGTGCAGCGCCACTGTCGCGACGGAATTATACTTGAGGCCATTCATGATTTCGCGGTAGCTGGGGCTATAGCCATGCTCGGCGATAAAGGCTTCGATAAACGTTAGAAGCTCTTTTTGTTTTTTGGTCGGCCGCACCGTCGTTTGCTCGCTTGTTTGCTTTTCGTTCATGCTTACTAGTATGGCACATTCGTGGCCCAGTACTAGATTTATGTTTGGATTAAAGCTGTCCTGACAGATCGATTTCGTGCAAAGGAACTTCAGCCTGATCAAGAGTTTCTGATTTACATAATCTGCGTCCTAGATAACCGCCCACGCCAATACTTACAACGACAAGAGTCCACTTGAGAGTAGGATTTTCCGCGGTTACAAACTCACCAACAACCGGTACTCCTAGTGCTACTGCTCCCAGAAAAGCATCAAAAGGGCCGCCAAACTCGTGGCGGTCGTGAAGTTGTTCGGCAGCAGGAGGTATATTACTCATAAAGCATGATTATATGACTAGGCGTCGGAAATGTAAATTGCTAACGCTCAAGCATGAACCGCCCATCGTCCGGAGTGATATCGATTAAGACTCGGGAGGCGGTCGTTTCACTGCAAGCTTGGTTGCTGGAATAGGCTCTTGGTTTGATACACTGAGTATATGTCGGAAATTAATTTGCATGATAGTAGCGTCAGGCTGGCTTTGATCGAAGAATACATGAGGAAGAGCGAGGCTCAAGCATATGCCACATCGCCTACCGCGGAAGCAAACAACGGCATACCGGAATTGACCGATGAAGAATGGGATCAAGTGATGACATGCTATGAACGGATTTCAGCCGATGCGACAGAAAGATTGAGATAGATCAGGATACTAGACGAGTAGGCTTTACTTTTTGTCTATCTTTTCAGGGAAGACCCAGTATTTGTACCAGAGGAAGCTCCAGACGGTGAAGAAGGCGGCGGAGATAAAGAAGCCTATGTAGGGCGTGATGCCGATGGCTCTGAGGCCGCCGATAATGGCGTAGTCGAGCACGAAGCCGATACTTTCGATGAACAGGTAGCGGCCGGCGTGTTGCATTTCGCTCAGGTGGTGCTGGTCGGCGAAAGCCCAGTAGCGCTGCACTAGATAGTTGAGCGACCAGCCGATGGCGTCGGCGGCGATTTTTGACGGCAACCAGTTCCATTTGAAGCCGGAATAACAGATGGCAAAGACGGCGTAGCCGGTCCAAAAATAGACACCACCGCCGGCCATGTATTTTAGGAATTGTTTGACGCTTTTATTCGTGATAGCGAAGTGTGAGTTACTTTTTTCTGAATTCCCAGTCGATCCCCGATCAGAGTCGAGGACAGGACTGGGAATGACAGGTTTTGGGCGTGTGGTCATGTTTTATTCCTCTTTGTTGAGGCCGGGTGCCATGGCGATGCCAGCTAATCCCCACCAGACATAGGCCAGGGTGTCATCGGTCCAGCCATGGGACAGCAGACTGACGAAGCTCAGACCAATCAGGCTGGCAAACAGCGCGAGCGCCAAGGAGTGGTCGCGGCGCAGCCACAACAGATAGCCGACACCGGCCACGATCAAGACGAACAGACTCAGGCCGAGCCAACCGGTCTCTTGGCCGATTTGGACGTAGTAGTTTTCGGCGATACGTGCCGGATGACCGGTGTTGTAGATGCTGGCTGGACCGGCAGTGCCCGGGCCGCGGCCGAGCGGTTCATGAATTACGTCTCGTAGACCGCTTTTGAGTGCGCTGAAGTGATCTTCATTGGAGCTGATTTTTACGGCCGAATGGTCTTGGGTGTGAAATACGAAGTTTTGGAAGCGGGCATTATGATGCAGGCCAACGACTAAAGCGGCGCTGACGACCAGCAAACAAGCTATAGCAGCCAAAGTCGCGCGGCGAAGCCGAGCCGTACGAGCCGACAGCAGAACTACAGCGGTGATGCTGAGCGCCGCGCCGATCCAAGCGCCTCTGGAAAAGCTGAAAAACAACACCAGCAGCGAGGCTGCCAGCAATCCACTATACAGTTTCAGCCGTTTACCGCGCAGCAGCAAGATTGTCAGCAGCGTGATCGGGATTAGCAGATAAGCGCCAAGCGGATTGGGGCCTCTGAGCGTCGAGGCGATCCGGACGTAGTGGCTATCGTGATTGATAGTAGAAAACGGCAAAATAGTATTTGGGCCGTAACCGAAATGCCGCAAAAAGTCACGCGGCAGCACGAAGATTTGCAGCAGACCAAACAGCACGACCAAGCCAGCGGGCCACAGAATCATCCATTGCCAATGGATTCGCAAGCGAGCTAAACGCAGCGCCGAGGCCCAGGTGATCAAGAAAAAGAACAAAAATCGCAGATTGATAATCAGTCCGTACCCCAAAGCTTTCAGATCAACGGCGTGATGTTTCAGCGCCACCAATCCCCAAATCAGATTGACCAGACCGTACAGCAAAATCAGCCGCACCAGCCGCCGAGTCAGCGTGTGACTCCTGATCTTGTGATCGGTCGCCAGCAGCAGCAAGACACCCAAGCCGCACAGCAGCAATAACACCTCTTTCCATAGCCGCAGCGCGGTGTAATGGCCGATCAGACTAGCGCCCCAGACGGTCAGAAAGGCATGGAACGGCATAGCCAGGATAATGACCATCACCAAGGTGGTCGCCCAGGACAAAACGGTATATTTCAGTGCTGATACTCTCATAAATGCTACAATTTAGTATATAGTAACCAGTCGTTCTATACTTGATAAACTTCGACTGGCCTATACGCCCACCAAAATAAGCCGAACACGACCACTACACATGAAAAATAACGCTTCTCTCGTCTACAACTTCTGTCTGGTCGTCGGCGACGCCCTGGCGATTACGGTGGCCTTTACGGTGGCCTTTATATTGCGCGTAACGCTCAGCCACCAGGCACTGAGCGCCACCGTCCACGCTCATAGCTACATCACTATTTTGATTAGCCTGTTGCCGTTTTGGATTTTGATATTTAGCCTGCTGGGACTATACAACGCGCGGATTTACGAAAAGCGCTTTAGTGAAATCGGCCGCCTGCTGATCGCTTCGTTTATCGGTATTTTATTCGTCATTAGCTTTGCTTACATCGCTGATATCACCATTTTCCCAGCGCGGCTGGTGACGGTGTACGGCTTTGGTCTGGCATTCTTTTTCGTGCTGCTGTTTCGGACGGCGGCGCGCGGCATACGGCGCGAATTGTTTAGCTACGGGATAGGTATCAATAACGTGCTGATCATCGGTGATACGCCGCTAACCAGAGAATTACTGGCTTCCCTGTCCAATACGCCAGTGACGGGCTACCAGGTGCTTGGTCTGGTCGGCGGGGTCAAACACCCGCTGCGCGCCGAAGCTGATTGTCTGGTGTTTGAAAATTTCGCTGAGGCGGCAAAAAAACTAAAAGGAAGATTACACACTATCGTGCAGACCGAGCTATATGCCAACGCCGAGCGTAACGATGAGATCCTGACCCACGCCCAGGAGCAGCACATCGCCTATCGCTTCGTGCCGGGCAATGGCGAGCTGTTTGTCGGCAATATCCAGGTTGATCTGTTTCAGGCGGTGCCGGTCATCGCGGTGCATCAGACGGCGCTGATCGGCTGGGGGCGGGTGGTAAAGCGATTGATGGATCTGGTAATCGGCGGCCTGTTGTTGATACTAGCCTCGCCTTTTATGCTGCTGATCGCTTTAGCTGTCAAGTTGGCCGATGGCGGGCCGGTATTTTACCGGCAAACACGACTAACTCGCTTCAATCAGAAATTTACGGCCTTTAAGTTTCGCTCCAACAACCTGACTTACAATGGACTGACTCCCGAGGAAGCCTTCAAAAAAATGGGCAAGCCGGAATTGATCGAACGATACCGCGAGAATGGTGATTTTCTGACGAATGATCCGCGTATTACGCCGCTCGGCCGCTTTTTGCGGCGCGCCAGTCTAGATGAATTGCCACAACTTATCAACGTGGTGCGCGGCGACATCAGCCTGGTCGGGCCGCGAGCCCTGATACCGCAAGAGCTGAACCTCTACGCCAAGCGCCACGCCATACTGAGCGTCAAATCGGGCTTGACCGGACTAGCGCAAGTCTCCGGACGGCGCAATATCAGCTTTGATGAGCGCCGTAAGCTTGATCTGTTCTACGTGCAAAACTGGAGTTTCTGGAGCGATCTGGTGATCCTGGTAAAAACTGGCTGGATCGTGCTGTTTCACAAGGGAGCGATGTAGTGGCTGACCAGCTAAAGGTGGCGATTGTCTGCGATTGGCTGACCGGCATCGGTGGTGCCGAGCGCGTCGTGCTGGAGCTGCACAAACTCTACCCTGACGCTCCAATCTATACCTCACAGTACGATCCAGACGCCTTGGAATGGTTTAAATTCAAGGGTTTTGGCAAAGAAAAAGACATCGACGTGCGTACTACTTGGCTGCAAAAGCTCCCGAAAAGCCTGAAGAAGTTTTTGCCCTTGCTACGAGCCTGGACCTTCAGCCGACTGGATTTAAGCGAATACGATCTGGTGCTGTCTAGCAGCGGGGCTGAAGCTAAGGGCGTGAAAACCGGCCCGGACACTGTCCACATTTCGTATTGCCATTCGCCGACGCATTATTATTGGGCGCGCTATGACGAATATCTGGAACGGCCCGGATTTGCTCGCGGCCTCAATTGGCTGGCTCGATTTGGTCTCAAGCTACTGGTCGACCCGCTCAAACGCTGGGATTACCACGCCGCCCAACGGCCAGACTATCTGATCGCCAATTCCTCGCACACCCAGGCTATGATCAAAAAATATTATCGGCGGGATTCGACCGTAATTTTTCCACCGGTAGAAACCGAGCGTTTTAAGCTCGCTGGCAAACCACCGCTGCGGCATGGATTCGTGACCGCTGGCCGGCAAACGCCGTACAAACGTATCGATCTGGCGATCGCGGCCTGCAATGAGCTAAACGTGCCGCTGGTGGTCATCGGCGACGGGCCGGAGCACAAACGCCTGGAGAAACTCGCTAAACGCAACGTGACATTTCTGACCAGCGTCAACGACCATGACATCATCTCGCACTTTCAGACGGCACTGGGCTTTATTTTTCCTACCAATATCGAGGATTTTGGCGTGGTAGCAGTCGAAGCCATGGCCGCCGGTACGCCAGTAATCGCTTACGCCAAAGGCGGCCCGACCGATTATGTCACCCCTGGTAAAACCGGTCTGTTTTTCGAAAAACAAACGACTCAAAGCCTCAAGCAAGCCCTAGAAACTACTCTATCAAAATCATTTAACTACGAAACTATCGCGCGCGAAGCCGCCACATTTTCAACTGAGAATTTCCGGAAACATACGCGGGCCTTCATCAGCGATCGCTTAAAAACCAAAAAGAGTCGTCGCTAGCATGCCAAGCGTTTTGGTCACTGGCGGCGCTGGCTACATCGGTTCGCATACGGTGGTCGAGTTAGTGGCGGCTGGCTATCGCCCAGTTATTCTCGATAGTTTTGAGAATTCCGAACGGAGCGTCATCGATAATCTCCAGAAGCTACTTGGTCAGGAAATCGTATGCTACGAGCAGGATTACCGCGATACAGCCGCGCTAAAAAAAGTCATTACCAGCGAACAGATCGAAGGCATTATCCATTTCGCGGCCTACAAAGCGGTTGGCGAATCAGTTCAGCAGCCCTTGCGATACTACGACAATAATGTCGCCGGTCTGGTCACGCTGCTCGAGCTATTGCGGAAATCCGCTGTGAAACACTTCGTCTTTTCATCGTCGTGCACCGTCTATGGTAATCCTGAAAAATTACCAGTGACCGAAGGCAGCCCCATTCAGCCCGCCGCCTCGCCCTATGGTTCCACCAAGCAAATGGCCGAAATCATCCTGCGCGACGCTACCCGAGCCGGAACGACGATGAACGCCATGGCGCTGCGCTACTTCAACCCTATCGGCGCTCACCCGTCCGCCCTGATCGGCGAGCTGCCAAAAGGCGTACCGGCCAATCTGATACCGTTTGTCACGCAAACAGCTATCGGCCTGCGTGACAAGCTGACAGTCCATGGTACTGATTATCCAACCCCTGATGGCAGCTGCGTACGCGACTACATTCACGTGGTTGATTTGGCCAAGGCTCATGTCAAGGCATTGCGACATCTCGAGAAACAATCCGCTGGCCTATATGACGTGGTCAACATCGGTACTGGTAGAGGCTCCAGTGTACTTGAAGTCATCCAGACATTTAAAAAAGTGACGGGTCAAAAACTGCCCTACCGCGTCGGGCCGCGCCGCGAAGGTGACATCGTCAGTACCTACGCGGCCGTCGACAAGGCCAAACAAGTACTCGGCTGGGAAGCCGAAAAAACACTGGCTGACGCGCTGTCGGACGCCTGGCGCTGGCAACAATCACTACCTATCGCATAGAACCCTGCCGCTCACTACGTAATCTGAAAGTCCGATAATACTCTCGGAGCTGCTACTATAGAAACGATGGATGCTATTTTTAAAGCTTACGACATTCGGGGCAAGGTCGGTTCTGAACTCACTCCAGAGGTAGTCCGAAAAGTTGGACGCGCTTTTGGTAGTTGGCTACCCGCGAAAGGAGCGGTAGTCGTTGGCCGCGACATGCGCCCCGACTCTAAAGAACTAGCTGATGCCCTGATAGACGGTTTGCGCTCCCAAGGCCATGACGTGTGGGATATCGGTGAAGTCACCAGCGATATGATCTATTTCGCGACCGGAAAGTACGGACTGGCTGGCGGAGCAGTAGTAACCGCTAGTCATAATCCTGGCGATTATAACGGTATTAAATTCTGCGGAGAAGAGGCTAAACCGGTTGGCGAAGCTTCTGGCCTACTGGAAATACGTGCCCTAGCCACAGCCGATAACTTTTCTGAGGCCGCTAAACCTGGCAAAATAATCCAGAAAGACGTGACCGAAGCCTGGATCACGCACGTTTTATCGTTTATTGAGACTGACAAGCTGAGGCCGCTTAACATCGTGGTGGACGCCGGTAACGGCATGGCAGGCAAAATTGTTCCTGAGCTGGAACCATACGTGCCCTTTGAGATTCAGGAACTGTATTTTGAGCTTGATGGCACATTTCCGAATCATATTGCCAATCCATTAGAGCCTAAAAACTTGGTGGACGCGCAGGCGGCTATCAAAAAATATGGTTGCGACGCGGGCGTGGCCTTTGACGGCGACGGTGATCGGGCCGTACTGATCGACGAGCAGGGCACACCGTTGACCGGTACGGTTATGACAGCTCTCTTGGCGGAATACTTCCTGAAGCTGCACCCTGGAGCTACCATACTGCTCAATGCTATCTGTGGACGGGCAGCAAGCGAAGCTATCGAAAAAGCTGGTGGCACATCGATTCGTACTCGAGTTGGGCATTCTTTCATCAAAGGAGATATGCGTACGCACGACGCCATATTCGGTGGCGAGCACAGTGGACATTACTATTTCAAGGATAATTATATGGCGGATAGCGGTTTGATAGCGGCTGTTATCGGTCTGTACATTTTGTCTCAAAGCGGCAAAAAACTGTCTGATTTAGTCGCGCCATTCAGAAAAGCCTACGTGCAAATCCCCGAGACAAATTTCGAAGTCGCGGATAAGGCGAAGATGATCGAAAAAATAGCTGCTCACTTTAAAGACGCGGATACGGACAGACTCGATGGCTTGACCGTCAGCTTCACGGACGCCTGGTTTAATGTCCGGCCCAGCAATACAGAAGCGCTTCTTCGTTTAAACGCCGAGGCTAAAACGCCAGCGGAACTCA
Organism: Saccharimonadales bacterium (SeqCode); assembly: GCA_049790715.1. Classification (GTDB taxonomy): domain Bacteria; phylum Patescibacteriota; class Saccharimonadia; order Saccharimonadales; family UBA4665; genus JBAQZF01. The sequence continues at coordinate 9,491 of JBAQZF010000123.1, forward strand.
AGCGTTTAGTAGCTCAGGTTACAGAGCTGCTGACAACCTAATTACGCTCGAGTAACTTCACGAGTTGATTATACGATTTGAGGTCGTTGACGGCAATCCAGGTGCCCTGGGTTAGGCCGGCTGACCAGAGTTTGTTTTCGCGGGCCAATACCGGAAACAGTACTTGCTCGAAGTCATTTTTCTCCGTCAGGCTAAACAATTCGACGAAGCGGGGTAGAATTTTTGGTGAAAATACGGTGATACCGACGTGCGCCGGAATCGGAATCAACGGATACATTTGAGTGTCAACGACGGCGTTGTCGACGACCATCATGCCGGTCGAGGCGTATGGTTGCCCAGGGGCCAGGACAGCTGTGGCCAGCATGTCATGTTTTTCGCCCTCCAGATGAGCTTCGCTGATAAAGCGCGCCACAGAACCTGGAAAATCCAGGATAACATCGTCTGGATTGGCTACGATCAAGTACTTGTCGCGTGGTATCGAACCGTTCTCGATAGCGTTTCGGATAGCGCCGCCCTTGCCGGCTGACGGTTCGGGGTCATGGCTATACACAATCTCGACACCCATTGCTGAGCCGTCACCAAGCCGATCCTCGATAGTGTGCGCGTTGTGATACACCAGAGCCACGAATTTTCGTATGCCGACATCGCGGTAAGCTCGGATAGCCATCTCGATCATGGTGTCGCCATTGGGCAACTCGTGAGCGTTTTTCTGGACTTTTTCGCCCTCCAGGACAGCAGCGTAGCGGGTGCTCTCGCCGCCGGCCATCAGAGCGACTACGGTGTTTTCGGCGAAGGCTTCCCACGCCGCATCGGTTAATTTTGACGGTTCGTGAAAACTAGCTACGCGCTTCTCAAGTTTGTCTAATTCATCTTGCAAATTCATTCAAAAATCGTCCAATTCATCTACGTTGTGACATTGTAAAGCAACAAATTGTTTATAGAAAATGGCTATGCTTATAAAGATTAAAACTTCATTAAATAACCTGCATTGTAAAAGTAACCAGGGTCGAACGATCCATTGGCTGGTATACTGAAAAGGATGAAAATTCTCGTGACTGGCGGTGCTGGGTTTATCGGCTCCAACTTCGTGCGATACGTCTATAGGGAACGTCCGGATTGGCATATCACCGTTTATGATAAATTGACCTACGCCGGTGATCGAGAGAATATAGCCGGTCTTGACGAGCAACGAGTAGCCTTCGTGCAGGCTGATATATGCGATGAAACGGCGCTGAATTCGGCAGTTGAAATCTGCGACGCGGTAGTGCATTTCGCCGCTGAGTCACATAATGATAATTCCCTGCGGTCGCCGCGGCCGTTTATCGATACCAATATTATCGGCACCTATCAAGTACTCGAAGCTGTGCGTAAACATAACAAGCGCCTGCATCACATCTCGACCGACGAAGTCTATGGCGATCTGGAGCTTGACGATCCAGCTAAGTTTACGCCCGACACGCCGTACAACCCATCAAGCCCCTACTCCAGCACCAAAGCTGGTTCCGACCTGCTGGTGCGTGCTTGGGCGCGTAGCTTTGGCGTACAGGCGACCATCAGTAATTGCTCCAATAACTACGGACCGTATCAACACGTCGAAAAATTCATCCCGCGGCAGATCACTGAAATCTTGGAAGGCCGGCAGCCAAAACTCTATGGTAGTGGCGAAAATGTCCGCGACTGGATTCATACCGAAGATCATTCTTCCGGCGTACTCACCATACTGGAAAAAGGCAAGATCGGTGAAACCTATCTGGTTGGCGCTGACGGCGAAAAGAGCAACAAAGAAGTCGTGGAGCTGATTTTGGAACTTATGGGCAAAGACAAGACTGATTACGAACACGTCAATGACCGGCCGGGCCACGACCTGCGATATGCCATCGACGCCAGTAAGCTGCGCAATGAGCTCGGCTGGAAACCAAAGTACACTGATTTTCGCACGGGGCTACAAGCGACTATTGATTGGTACGAGCAAAATGAAGCTTGGTGGAAACCGCAAAAAGCCGCTACTGAAGCAAAATATAAGGAAATGGGGCGCTAGATGGCAGTCGCGACCACTGAGTATACGGCTCACCAAACTGCTATTCCTGGCTTACTGGTTTTTGACGTGACTTCCGTCGGTGATGAGCGCGGCTACTTTCAGGAGAAATATCAAAAGGCAAAATTAGTGGCGGCTGGCATGCCCAAAGGTTTCAATGTGGTTCAGAATAGCGTCTCGTACAACAAAGCGGCTGGCGTGACCCGCGGCTTTCACGCCGAGCCATGGGACAAATACATTTCTGTGGTTACGGGCAAGGTTTTCACCGCCTATCTTGATTTGCGTAAAGGCGATAGCTTTGGCACAGTCGTCACCGTAGAAATAACACCGAATAAAGCCGTGTATTTGCCCAGAGGGATTGCCAACTCGTTTCAAACGCTAGAGCCAGATACGTACTATCTCTATAGCGTCAACGCTCATTGGAGTGCTGACAATTATGATGAATATTGTTTCGTTAATTTGGCTGATCCGGCGGTACGCGTATCATGGCCGATTAGTCTGAATGACGCGACCGTATCAGATCGAGATCGCGGTCATCCATTACTCAAAGACATAACGCCGATGGAGTTTTAACAAATGGATGACGCGACGTTTTTTATAGTCGGGGCTAACGGCCAGCTTGGTAAAGCCCTGCAAGCGAAGTATCCGAACGCGCGGAGCGCGGACATTAGCGAACTGGACATCAGCGACGCTGAGTCGGTGGCTCACTTCGACTGGAGCGAGGTCAAGGTCATCCTGAACGCGGCGGCGTATACCAATGTCGACGGCGCCGAGACAGCCGAGGGTCGAGTGGCAGCCTGGAAGGTCAATGCCGCGGCTGTTGGCAATTTGGTGCGGGCTGCCAGCGAGCATGATCTGACACTGGTGCACGTGTCAACGGAGTACGTCTTTGATGGTACGCAATCGCCACATACCGAGGCGGAGCCACTGAGCCCTTTGAGCGTCTACGGCCAAAGTAAAGCCGCCGGTGACATAGTTATAAGCCTATCTTCAAAGCACTACGTCCTTCGGATTTCATGGCTGATCGGTGACGGCAATAATTTTGTCCGTACTATGCTGGGCCTTGGCAAAAAAGGCGTCAGCCCTACCGTAGTCGCTGACCAAGTCGGCAGATTGACCTTTACTAGCGAACTCGTCAAAGCCATTGACCACCTACTCACTATCCAAGCGCCTTCCGGAACTTATAACGTCAGCAATAACGGCGAATCAGCCAGTTGGGCAGACATTACCCGCGAGATTTTCAAGCAGGCCGGCTATGATTTGACTGTTACCGATACGACGACTGCCGAATATTTCGCGGGCAAAGATGGCATCGCTCCGCGGCCGCTGCAAAGCACGTTGGCACTTGATAAAATTCAGGCGACCGGCTTCACCTCAAGTGATTGGCAAGCAGATTTAAAGCGATATATAGCAAAGGAGCAAGCATCATGAAAGGTATCATTCTAGCCGGCGGCTCGGGCACTCGGCTCTACCCGATTACGCTTGGCATCAGCAAGCAGCTCATCCCGATCTACGACAAACCGATGATCTACTATCCGCTGAGTACGCTGATGAGCGCCGGTATCCGCGAGATTTTGATCATTTCCACGCCGCACGATTTGCCGCGGTTCGAGCAGCTGCTGGACGATGGTTCGCAGATCGGCTGTAATTTCAGCTACAAAGTCCAGGAAGAACCGCGCGGACTGGCCGACGCCTTTATCATCGGAGCTGATTTTATCGGCCAAGACAAAGTAGCTATGATCTTGGGTGACAATATTTTTTACGGAGCGGGCTTAGAGGAAAAACTGCAATCACTGACCACCATCGACGGCGCGGTCGGTTTCGCGGCCGAAGTCAAAGATCCAGAGCGTTACGGCGTCTACGAATTCGACGCCGACATGAAAGTACTGTCGATCGAGGAAAAACCGCGGCGGCCAAAGTCAAATTACGCCAACACCGGCCTGTATTTTTGCGATAACGAGGTGGTGGAAATCGCCAAAAACGTCCAGCCCAGCGAACGCGGCGAAGTCGAGATCACTTCTGTTTTGAACGCCTATTTGCAGCGTGACAAGCTAAAAGTCTGTCTCTTTGACCGCGGTACGGCCTGGCTAGACACCGGCACTTTCGGCTCCATGAACGACGCCAGCGAGTACATCCGCGTCATTGAACACCGTACCGGAGTCAAGATCGGCTGCATCGAAGAAATCGCTTACCGTCAAGGCTTTATAAGCACCGATCAATTGAGTCGGATCGCGGAGCCACTCGTAAAGTCCGGCTATGGTAAATACTTAAAGAGTGTTTCTGGCGAAAGCTAACTTGCTACTATCAATTTTAACGATTCTGTTATTTAATCTATAATCAATATTATTAATTAAGTTGAAGGGATTTTCGTGAAAGTATCTCGGAATTTTTCTGTCCATGTTCAATACATATTAGATCAGTGGATTCCTCCTCGTATTCGCGACAGTAAGTGGTTCATGTTTCTGCCCATGCGTTTGGTGCTCAAAAGCTCGACCAAAGACTTTATGACTTTCAAAAATTCAGTATTCAGAATGACTCCGAAACAATTCTCTGCCTTATACGAACGCACTGGAGACGTGCAGGAATTACAGGGAGAGACCGACCTCAACGAGGCTTGTATCAATGAGATACTAAAAGCTGTCAAGAACAAGAAAGTACTTGAAGTGGGATGCGGGCGTGGCTATTTGGCTAAACTGCTCTCGCAGAAAAATAAAGTGACTGCTTGTGATATTGTAATTCCTGACAAACTTAAAAAATCAAAAGATTCAGTAAAATATATGGAAGCCAATATTGAGTCATTACCCTTTAAAGACAATAGTTTTGAATACGTAGTCAGCACTCATACGCTTGAGCACGTCCAGAATTTGCCAAAAGCAGTTGCTGAGTTGCACCGGGTCGCCGCAAAAGGCTTAGTCATCGTCGTACCGAAACAGCGTCCCTACAAATATACTTTTAGCCTGCACACGCAGTTTTTCCCGTATCGGTGGAGCCTAGAGAATGCTTTTGGCGCAGATAATAGCACTATCAAAGATCTTGGCGATTGGTACTATTTCAAAAATATGAGTAAGGGCTAGCCCCTTAATGAGCCACGTCACAAAAGTCGCTATTGTTTTGCCAGCTTTCAATGAGGCCAAAGTGATTACGCAAGTAATCAAAGACCTCCAAGAAACGTTCCGAAAAAGCACCTATAAGTATCAAATTATCGTTGTCGACGACGGTTCATCAGATAATACGGCCGAAAAGGCTCGAATAAACGATGTCCATGTAATAAAACATATACTAAATAGCGGGAGCGGTGGCGCGACCGCTACGGGCTTAAGCTACGCATATCAAAATGGCTTTGATATGGCCGCCACGCTTGACGCGGATGGCCAGCATGCCGCTAAGGACGTGCTAAAGGGTATCAATTTGTTAGCCAAGGGTGACGTCGATTTGCTAATAGGCAGTCGGCTTTTAAAGAAAGAGGGGATGCCTGGAGTCAAGCTGTTCGGCAATAAAGGCCTCAGTTTTATAACCTATTTACTGTTTGGAATAAATGTCACGGACTCACAATCAGGTTTACGCGTGTTCTCTAAACGGGCTCTCTTCGAGCTAAAGTGGAGGACAAATGGATATGAGTTTTGTTCGGAAATGTTGTGGCGAGCCAAGCAGTTACATCTGCGTATTGCTGAATATCCAATTAAGTCCATTTATACTGACTACTCCACCGCAAAAGGCCAGAACAACTGGAACGGCTTTAATATTGTCAAGGTTTTACTAAAGCGTCGGTTCGTGGAGTTGTTCGGTGAGTAGATACCTTATACTTGTACTTCTCAATACTCCGCTTGTTATAGCGGCACTCCTGAGTGCTCTGGTTGACTACAAAATGGGAAAGTTCTCCCGTAAAAAATATGTTGCCTACGCTAGTGCTTGGGTACTTATCTTTGCCGGCTTGGTATTAGCACAGCCTATTTATCAATACTTGTTTTCTAATAAATTGACGCAAACCGAACCTCTAAGCCTTTTTGATGTCATAGAAATCACAGGAATTATCTACGTTCTTTTCATAGCTAACCGCTCCCGCCTTAAAGTAGAGGAGGTGGAAAGACGCGTTCAGGATCTTCACCAAGAATTGTCGATTCGACTATCCGATGAAACAGCTGGTAAAACTAAGAAAAATAGAAAGGCTAAGCATAGCTCGTAAGAGTTACTTCTGCTAGAATAAAGTAAACCAATGACTGCCAAACGCCAAGACAATACCCAGAATAAGCCCGAGGTGCTCGTCGTTATTCCGACCCTCGGAAAACGCAGCAACTATTTGAGGCTTACGCTTGAATCTATCGCTAATCAGGCATCTGGTTTATACGATATAGTCATGGTCGCGCCCTTGAGTAGCAAAGAAACTGCGAAACTGGCGAAAGAGTTCGGAGCAAGCCAGGTTGATGATCCTGGAGGTATGTCAGCCGCTGTGAACGCCGGTATTGCCACAGCCAAACCATGGCACAAATATATTAGCTGGATTGGAGACGATGATCTTTTAACGCCATCCTCATTAGCAACCGCGGTGGCAGCTCTTAAGAGTCATCCGGCAGCCGCAGTAGCATTTGGCTATTGCGACTATATTGACGCCAACGGACAACACCTTTTCACGAGTCGCGCGGGCCGGATAGCGCCCTGGCTTATGACCTGGGGTCCTGATTTAGTACCTATGCCTGGTCTGCTGATGCGTCTCTCATCTTTGCGTGAGGTTGGTGAGTTTGATACGAATAATAAATACTGCATGGATTTAGAAATGCTGCTCCGTTTACGAAAGCATGGTAAATTCGTTAGTACGGGCAAGACCTTGGCGGCGTTTCGGTGGCACAGTAATTCTCAAACCGTACTTAATCGGGATCTTGTGTTGCGCGAAACTATGCAAGTCAAACATCGGAATTTGTCAAAACCACTTCGAATTATAGCACCTTTGTGGGACGGTCCAGTCTGGCTAGCCACTAGGTTGGCTGTACGTTACGTTGACTTCAAAGCAAAGGCGATACATTAACGTGAAAAAAGTGGCTTTAATCACCGGTATTACCGGCCAGGACGGATCATATTTGGCAGAGCTGCTAGTTGAAAAAGGCTATGAAGTCCATGGCCTGGTGCGGCGTGCTTCATCCTTCAATAGAGAGAGGATTGAGCATCTCGTTAAAGATCCACATGATAAAGATCTGAAGCTCATATTGCACTATGGTGATCTGGCGGATAGCAGTAACTTGTCACGCATGATCGAGGCAATCGCGCCCGACGAGATTTACAATTTGGGCGCCCAAAGTCATGTGCGCATCAGTTTCGACATACCAGAATACACCGGCGACGTTACCGGCCTAGGTACTTTGCGTATGCTCGATGCCATCCGCGAGTCCGGCGTAAAAACTAAGTTTTATCAAGCTTCGTCTTCGGAAATGTTTGGTCTGGTACAGCAGGTTCCGCAGACCGAAGAAACGCCGTTTTATCCTCGCTCGCCTTACGGAGCCGCCAAAGTGTACAGTTACTGGATAACCAGGAATTATCGGGAAAGCTATAATATCTTCGCCTGTAATGGCATATTATTTAACCATGAGTCGCCTCGGCGCGGCGAAAACTTTGTAACTCGCAAAATTACCCGAGGATTAGCCCGTATCAAACTTGGCTTGGATGATACGTTGTACCTCGGCAATATCGAAGCTAAAAGAGACTGGGGTTACGCTAAAGATTATGTCGAGGGCATGTGGCTGATGTTGCAGCAGGACCAGCCAGATGATTATGTGTTAGCTACCGGTGAGACTCATACGGTACGTGAATTTGTCGAGATATCCGCTCGGGAGCTAGGTTTCGATTTGCAGTGGCGCGGTACTGATTTAGAAGAAGAAGGCGTCGACGCAAAGACTGGCAACGTAATTGTACGCATTGATCCTCATTATTTCCGGCCAACAGAAGTAGACTTACTCATAGGAGATTACTCCAAGGCTCAATCAAAGATGGGCTGGAAGCCAAAAGTTACCTTCGAAGAACTAACTAAATTGATGGTTACCGCCGACTTAAAAGAAGAAAAGCAAAAAGCACCTAAAAGAAAAAGAGCTTCATGAATAGGGCAGCCGCCATATACGTTGCCGGACACACCGGCTTAATAGGCAATGTCGTCGTTAAAAAGCTTAAAGATAAAGGCTATAATAATTTACTACTGCGGGCTCACTCGGAGCTCGATTTAATGGACGCTGTTGCGGTCAAAGATTTTTTTACCTCCGAAAAGCCCAACTATGTAATTGACTGCGCGGCCAAAGTGGGAGGCATCCAGGCCAACGTTACATATCCCGCTGAATTTTTGTATGAGAACCTACAAATACAAAACAACTTAATGTGGTCGGCTAAGGGAACTGGGGTAAAAAAATTTCTATTTGTGAGCAGCGCTGTGATTTATCCAAATGAGTGCCCCCAACCTATGAAAGAGGAGTATTTCATGCAGGGTGCTCCTGACCCTACAAAATCAGGATATGCCTATGCCAAAATTGCCGGTGTTAAGTTTTGCGAATATATTAACGACGAATTTGGACAACATTTCATTTCCTGCGTACCAACCAACATATATGGTGCTGGAGATAATTTTAACCCTGAAACATCTCACGTTATACCCGCCCTTATACGGCGCATGCATGAAGCAAAAGTTACTAAAAAACCAGAGGTTATTATCTGGGGAACCGGCAATGGACGGCGTGAGTTTTTGTATGTAGACGACCTGGCGGATGCTATCGTTTGGCTCATGGAGAACTACGATCAAAAGCAATTTGTAAACGTTGGAACCGGCGAGGACATATCGATTAAAGAGCTTGCTGGGCTAATCAAGAAACTAACTGGTTACCAGGGCCGTTTGGTATTTGATTCTACGAAGCCAGAGGGTACTCCGAGAAGGCTGTTTGATACCTCCAGGCTTAACGACGCTGGCTGGCATTATAAAATTGGCTTTGAAGAAGGCTTGAAACGCACCTACAAATGGTATATGGATACTATTGTCAATGAGGATCTTCGAACGGAATCGTGACAATGTCAAAAATTCTAATCACAATATACGTTATTTGTAGCTCGTTCGCGCTGATAGCCCTGAAACTTGGTACTCGTCATGGGGGGGCTCCAATCGCTTATGTAAATAACCGGCTTCACTTAAATCTTACACCATACGTTATAGGTGGTATTTTTTTGTATGGCACAAGTTTTTTACTATATATGTATTTGATTTCAAAGTTCGATCTCGGATACATTATTCCTTTAACAACCGCTTTTATATACGTTGTGATATTTCTGGCTTCGGCCCTAATCTTCAACGAAGTTTTCACGGTAGTAAAAATAGCTGGCATAGCATTGATTGTGGCAGGATTAATCCTGCTTAACCTGAAAAAGTAAATCCGCTAAAGCTAAACGTTTTTTACAAAATATCGTACAGTAAGCGTGATAACACTTGTGGTCAACAAAAATAATGGCAACGCAACAGCTACCCGCCGGTAATATTTTTTCGTCGTCATAATGAGGGAACGATTATAGAAAATCGGGACCATAAGTAGTGCTAAGGGTATAAAGTACCTGCCCTGCAGTCCGGTAATTATCTTAAATCCGACAGGCGTGTAATAAGCATACAAGGAAGCGCTGACCGCCATAACATACACAGCTCCAATAGCTCCAAGTAATAGTTTTTCTTTGCGCCGCAACCACACCGGTAGGTCGCCCTTGATATTAACAAATGTCAGGAAGGCCAGGCCAATATAGCCGATCGTGACAATCAGTTCAGACAATGGCGCGTCAGACCAGCCGAACGTACCAATAAAGGAACGTGTGACGGAGTCACCCCAGCTATAAAAGTACGTGTTCCACATAACATTGATGAAGCTTTCGGGATTTTTGAGTACAAACTTCTCCTGTGCTATGGGGTTTTGGTGATTGTAGTATGAAGATGTGGTATTGATACCATGCACTGCCGCAAACCAGCCGGCAAAAAAGATAAGTGGGAGGCCTATAAAGGCCAGCTTCCAGGCCCTGGCTTGCTTTGCAGAGGAAAAATTAGACTGCTTGAGCAGCAATGCCAGTGGCAAAAATATAAACATCACCTGCTTGGTTAGAACCATGACTGTACCTATCAATAAAAGCAGGCCAAGCGCTTTGCGGCCGAGCAGACGGTCTTCATGCCTAAACTTCATGACAAGCGCCAGGAAGATAGCTAGACTGGCAGTTGTCACGCCATCAACATTAATAGTCGCCGCCTGGAATAGCGACATTGGCAACAGTCCGAGGGCTACAAATACCCACTTCTTACGCGGCATCCAGTGGATGGCAAGGGCAAATAATACTAACCAGCATGCCAGATCGGCTAATCGACCCATATAAAAAAGAAAGATTGGCCTGGCCTGGAAAATCCGACCTAGGAATATACCCATTGAAGATGGCGCATACGATATCGGTGAGTAGCCGGCAGTCGCCGAGAAATCATATAGTTTTTGCTTGGAGGCATCTAGCTTCACAGAAGCCGCGTACTTAGTAGCTCCTTCTTTATACTTAAGCTGGGGATAAAACGCTATTGGTGGCGTGTTAGTCAACTCCGCAATTTTATGCAGCGAAGCGGGGAGGTAACCGCCAACTACGCCTTGATGAGTATCAACAATGACATTACCCTCTGACAGCTGATAAGAGCGGTAAAAATGAACTACTTCGTCAGTGCCTTGAAAAGGCGGCGTAATAAGTAAAAAGGCCAGCCCAAAGATAGCACCGACAAGCAGAAAAAAACCAACAGGACCGATAGTGCGTATCGTACTTTTTAGGTTTGCGCGCATTTCATCCTATTGTACCAGGCTCTGGTCGTCTGGTCGCTATTGGACTTACTGAGTAATATTAGCTCCGGAATTAACAAGTGAGGCGAAGTAATCGCTCACTGATACCGTATTACTATTGTTACCACCATGGGTGACATATGCGTTATAGTTGGTAAACGCCTGTTTTTGGCCGGCTGAGACGTAGTAAACTGTGCCGTTACTGACGCGGATAAAGTTCCCGAGGGTCTGTGAACCTGCCGGGAGGTTGCTACACAAACTGCCGACATCCAAGAAATCACCGGCCTGGAAACCAAAAGTATTCAAGCTGGCCGTAACGTTGTAGAGCTGGCCGTTAGTGCCAACATAATCGCTTGTACCACACTTAATTTTGGTCTGTATAGGTGGTCGTATGGTGTAGGTTTGGAAGTCGCTGGCGCTTATTGTTCTAAGCGACAGCGGGGCACCGAACTCTTGAGGATACAGGAAACTAGCTATGGGTATCAGGTTTGCTTGGTTAACTATATAAACTGTGCTTAAAGTATCGGTTTTTACTAAGCTGCCGTTAGCGTACAGCAGTGGTCCGGTCGGAAATTGACTTACTAGAGCATCTGTTAATACATTGTAAGATATTGGTGTGTTTAAGCTCGTCAAATCTCCCCAGCTTGGAATCGGGCGCTTAGTACCATTGCTCATATAGTAAATTGTACTGTTGGCATTGGACTTGATCAGCTTAGTCACACCAGGTCCGCTCACCAGTTTGTTAGCCTGACCGATAGTAAGTGGTACAAACTGGCTGCTATCACATGTGAAACCATAGTCAGCTATGTCTCCAGAGCAGCTCGAAAATGGCAATTTAATACCAGCATTGACAAGGTACAGCGTACCATCAGGGCTTTGTACCATATTACCAACTGGGCGCCCCAGTGTTGTGTATTGCGCCAGGTAAGCGTCGCTTACGAAGCGTACACCCAATGTACTGAAGTCGTTCAAGACACCTAAACTATTAATGGGGTACTTGGAGTTGGTGTCGCTATTGACTATGTAGATCTGGCCGTTCGTAGGAGTTCGCAGTAAATCACCGGTTGGTGATCCAAACCAAAGACTGTAATAGTAGGCAAAGTTATAGCTGCCGGTATAGTACTGGCCAGTGGAACCATAGCGTGGTAATCCGAATTGCCCATTGGGATTGTTATAAACGTGCGGCGTGTAACAGTACAGCGTGGCTGTGGACATATCATTCAAGGTCAACGTGTTATACGGCGTACCGTTATCATCGTAGAAGGTGACGGTGTTGCCGCCCTTCAAGGCGGTGCTGTAATATCTAGTCCCGCCATTACAAGGATAGCTTGCGGGTGTGTATCCCCACCAGTTGTTGCCGCTCCCTAATTCCATATCTGTTCTAAGCTGCCATGTGCCATTATCTACTTGGTTGAAAAAGCCGGCATAACTGCATCCGCCAGAGTCAGGGCATCCATATCCCATGGCGAAGTTCAATTGTGAAGCTGTCGGGTTTGGGGTGGTTATTAATGATTGCTCTTTTTGTAGAGTAGCTATGATGGCTTGGGGATTAATGCCGTAAGCTTGCGCAGCGTCGAAAATAATTTGGGCGGCTACTTGCGTGGTGCCGCATGAGTAATAATGAGTGTAGTACGAATAGTGGGACCCAGAGGTACTGCCACAATTTTCTACGTCTCTAAAGTTAGCCAGGCCGCCGCCTTGGCTATTTAAAAATGCCTGGATCGACGCGGCACTCATAGAACCGTTGTCCCTAAAGGCGGCGTCATCTGTTACGTCATATGTATAGTTTGATGGGTCGAGGGAAAGCGCGCTAGCTCGTGATGCGCCACCAAATAGCGAAAACGCCACGCTAGCAGCAACTGATATAAACAGAATTAAAATAATTTTAGGTTTCAACATAGTTTGTTTTAAAAATTAACCGGCACTTGAACTTCATTGATTTCCTTGCCATTAGGATCCAGATTAAATACATCTAGACGACCACTACTAGCATACGCCTTAAAATCAATAGAAGCTGTAAAATTCCCCTCAACGACGTTGATCGATCCTTGTGAAATGACGCCCGCCTGGTTGTCAATGAGACGATACTGTACGGGTCCTTGACCAGTCGTACCAGTAATTGTACCACCTGTTCTTAAAGTACCCTTTGTTAAAGGTGCTTTTAGAGTTATCTTGCCCGACTCTGAAGTGACCCACTGGCTAGGGTCGCTTGACGCGGCACTAGAAGCTTGGCCGTTTTTATCTGTAGTTGTTCCCTGGTTGGCCCCTGTCGTTGACGTGGAGGGATTCTTAGCAGGCAGAGTCTTTGCAGGCAGTTGCGATATCGGC
>JBAQZF010000124.1:0-6478 GCA_049790715.1 Saccharimonadales bacterium (SeqCode)
AATCTACACTGGGCTGAATCCTTACGGACCACAAGAGAGAATGGGAAGTCTTTTCAGCCAAGATCAAATAGATACGTTTAATGACATCGCAGGAGAAGACGGCCGTATAGATCTTTTTATACCTTCTGCGTTTGGCTCAGGGCCGAAATTAAGCTATTCTGACCTGAAGTCCAAAACCGTAGAACGGCTTCACTCAATCATTGAATCTCCCGACCCATATGAGGCCTTTCAAGCCATGATTGGCGCTACCTCACTCAGTCAAACAGTCGAAAAGCTTTAGTAATTCTTCCTCAAGTAGCAACAACACTGATTAGAGATACTCGTCAATCAGCTTCAGAAGAATCTTCAACTGACGAACTGGCGCTGCCAAACACGTCGTCGAGCGAGCTAACTAGCACCTCTCGTGGCCGCGAGCCGTCGGCTTGGCCTATGATGCCCTGCTCTTCCATCTGCTCAATCAAACGCGCCGCGCGGCCGTAGCCAATCCGTAGTTTGCGCTGCAAGAGGCTGGTACTTGCTTTGCGGTTTTCGATCACTACCCGCACCGCGTCGCGGAACATGTCGTCATCGGCGTCCTGGCCACCGTAATCAGCCACCACGCCGCCCTTGCCATTAAGCACAACAGGCTGCGATACCACTTCGTCGTCATACTGCGGCGGCCGTTGCATACGGATGAAATCCATGACCTTTGTCGTCTCTTCTTCGCTGATAAACGCGCCTTGGACACGCTTCGGTTTCGGCATATCAGAGGTCAAAAACAGCATGTCGCCCTGCCCCAACAGCTTTTCGGAGCCGACTTGATCGATGATAGTGCGTGAATCCACCTGTGAGGCCGTCGTGAAAGCGATGCGGGCCGGCACGTTAGCCTTGATGAGGCCGGTGATGACATCGACTGACGGCCGCTGCGTGGCCAGCACCAGATGGATGCCGACAGCGCGGGCCTTTTGAGCGATCCGTACGATCAGCGCCTCGACATCGCGGGCCGCCATCATCATCAGGTCAGCCAGCTCATCGATGACGATGACGATATAGGGCATGCCTTCCTCTTTTTTCAGGCTGTTATAGGCGGCGATATCGCGCTTGCCGACATCGGCCAGCGCTCGATAGCGCCGCTCCATCTCGGCCACCGCCCACTTCAACGCGCTGATGCACTTCTCCGGCTCGGTAATCACCGGTGTCAACAGATGCGGAATCTCGTCATAGGGCTTCAACTCTACTTGCTTGGGGTCGACTAGGACTAGCTTCAAATCGGCTGGCGAATTACGATACAACAGACTGGTTAAAATCGTATTAATCATCACCGATTTACCGGAACCAGTCTGACCAGCCACCAGCAGGTGCGGCATCTTGTCCAGGTCAGCCACGATCGGCGTGCCCGAGATGTCTTTGCCGATGGCGATACCCAGCGGACTCTTCACGCCCTGCCACTCGCGGGCCAGCAATATCGAGCTAGTGCGCACTGTGGCTGATTTGACGTTTGGTACTTCGATGCCGACTGCCCGTTTGCCCGGGATCGGCGCTTCCATCCGGATGCTGTGGGCTGCCAGGTCGAGCGCCAAATTGTCGGCTAAAGCTGTGATCTTGGTCAGCTTGGCACCTGCTGGCGGTTTCATAGTGTACTGCGTGACGCGCGGACCGATGTTGGCGCCTTCCATCTCGACCTCGATGTTGAAGTTTTCAAAAGTGTCATGAATGATCTGAGCATTGGCATTGACGTCGCCAGCGTCGGCTTTGTCCTGCTTTTGATTGAGCAGATCGATACTTGGAAATTGCCAGTCGGGATCGCTAGCCGTCGTTAGCGCCTCGTGGTTTTCGCCAGAGGTCAGTTTCTGCGCCGTATTTTTGAGATTTGATAAACGCGGCTGCTCGCCGCCATGATGCTCGACCGGCACGCCTTCGTTCAGTTTGAAACCAGGCTGCTTGGCTTTCAATGCCGCCAAATCAGATTCTTCATCTTGGTCGCGTCCAAATAAATCACCGATTTTCAGCAATACTTTCGGCGAAATGCCAAAAGCGAAAAACACCGCCAGCACCGTAAACACGAAAAACAACAGCGAGGCTGGCACCTTGTCTAGGGCGCTGAGGACGACGTTGCCGACAACCTTACCGATGTTTCCGCCATGACCGCCGCTCCAGCTAGTAAACGTCTTGGTGGCAAACGCCACGTGCGCCCAACTGCTGGCAAACAGCAGCACGCACAGCATCCCGGCCAACTTGCTGAGCGGGATGCGCCGGTCTTCAGTCGTAAATTTGTATCCACCCCAGTAAATCAGCGCGATCGGCGTCAGATAGGCCGCCCAGCCCAGCGCCCAATAAGCCCCATGAAACAGATTGACCGGCAGCGGCCCGCCAGTGCCAAAGCCACCGATCAGCAAAAACACCGCCAGCACCATCAATAGCACCGCGCCAGCATACGCCCAAAACGGCGACCGTTCCAATGATTCTTCGGCGACGGCTTTCTTTTTTCGAACTGGTTTTTTCTTTTTAGCCATAATGCTTTTACTTATTATATCAGTAGACAGTCTATTTATCCGTATAAGTCATCAGTATTATAGCAAAATTTACAACTATTGTCAATTCGCTCATGCTTGCGTATTGAATTTCTTTGGGTATAAAATCATTTTATGAGACTTCGCGAAATCTTACCCTCCCCAAGACATCAGGGACACGATCGCCTGATAGAAGTGGCATCTGATGTCGTGGTCGCCCAAGCAAAGAGAGAAGGCCTGGATGGTACTGTGACAGATGACATTCTCGTAAACGTTGGCCGACCTCCTAGAAAAATGCACCGGATTGAATTCGCAACACGCATAGGCAAACTAACCGAAGAAAAGCTCGGTGGCACCGCGTTAGCCGCTTTTGCCTACGACGCCGAGGCCACCGATCTGGCAAGCACTCATACAGAAAAGTATCCGGGAGAAAGCGGCGGCAGCAACTGGTACCCCATCCCAAATGAAAATGGCGTGACGATCGTATTGCACCGATCTGTGTAGTAGATCTTAACCGGCGGCCTGGGTGAGAAAACGAGCGTTTGGCAGAGTCTTCGCCAGATGCTTGTCTAGCGTCAGAAGCGGCGCGGCTTTGTTGAGTTCGGCGTAGACGGCCAGACAAATATCTATAAATGACAGCTTGGGGTGCTTGACGTACAGCGGTAGGACTTTAAAAAGCAGTGCTCGGTTACATCTAATCTGTTTAATATCCGTAATTTGCACTAATGCCTGACTGATACTGTGTCGAGTAAGATCATAGACAGGACCACCCAATATCCAAACTACCTCGAATAAAACCGCATCTTCTAAAACAAGGCTGCCGGAATCCTGACTGGCAATAAAGTTATCGATTTCGGCTACCTTATCAGGTAGATCTAATAGCAGAAGTCTCAGCACGATACTGGTATCTAAAGAAGCGTACGCCATTAATTAACTTTTAAGGTTTGTTGATACCGTTTGTAGCGATCGCGAGCAGCGTCTTTATGGGCTTCTTGGCGTAACTTCCTGAAATCTTCATCAGTCACCGGCAGCTTGATACCCTTGCCTTTTAGCTGGGCGGCGATGTCAGCCCGAATCTTGGTTAAGCCTTTTTGCCAATCATTAAGCTGAAATACGGCAGTATTGCCTTTTAATTTAACGTCAATTGACGCCCCAGGCTGGATACCTAGTTTCTTGCGAATCGGAGCTGGTACGGTGATCTGGCCCTTGCTGGTCATAGTAGTGGTGTAGGTCATAGGTATTACGTTAGCAAAGGTAATACCTATTGTCAAGGTAATACTAATATCACTATGGATTTTCTTATGCTTGCTTCAGTGGCTCGCCAGATCTAGAATTATAGTATGAGTTTTCATGCGGAGAGGCGTCAGAAAAAACTGCAAGCTCAAATCGAACAAGTCTCAGTCGGAGTCGCAAGGTCTATCACGCAACGATTGTCGGAGGGAGAATTGACCTCCAGCCAGTTTTCAATTGGCAAGAAGCCCCCAGGAATAGATGTAGGTAACTATATCGAAGAGGTAAAAGCGGCTACTTTTCGTAATCTGGGTAAAGCTGGATTAACCGCTTTCGTATATTTTGACGAGGAAGCTACGTGCCTGGCCAGCACCCGAATCGTAGAACTCGAACCAGGTTATAGTGAACAAATTGCCAAAAGAGGTGACCTGGTAGTTGTATTTACCAAATCGCCTGTTCTTCATTAGTCGACGCGGGCGTCTTGGGTGAGGAGGCGGGCACGCATTTCTTGGAAGCGTTTTTGCTGATCGGAGGCGATTTCTTCGGGTGACTTTTGGACTGGTTCAGCTGTTGCTGGCTGGCTAGATTGAACACCAGCTTTTTTAGGATCGCCGGTTTGTGGTTTGCCACCACCGCTACCGGAGATGATGTTAATTACCGGAATGACGATTGGGCTACGCTGCGTGTGTTCAAACAGGTAGTGCGTGATGTGCTCTTTGAGCTCCAGCTTGAAGCGGTCGAGATCGACACGCTTGAAACGTTGCTGAACGGCTCGTTTGAGCTCAATACGCAGGCCATTCATGATCTCTTCGTTGTCGCGCATGTAAATGAAGCCGCGGCTGATGATGTCGGGGCTAGTGAGCAGCGTGCCATTCTTTTTATCGATGGTCAGTATGACTGCTACCAGGCCTTCTTCAGAGAGCAAGACGCGGTCTTTGACGACGACGTTACTTACGACAGCACCGGTCTGGTCAACGAGGACTGTGCCATGTGGCACTTCGCCGAGTACTTCCATTTTGTCGGGTGTGAACGCGATGACCTGGCCATTGCCGACGTTCAGCGTACTGGCGCGCGGGATGCCCTGCTCTACGGCTAGCTCAATGTGATAGCGCTTGGCGGTAAAATCACCATAGATTGGTACAAAGAATTTTGGCTTGGTCATATTGACCATGTCGGCGTATTCATCGCGGCTGGCATGTCCGGAGACATGCAGCGGGCCGATGCCATCGACTTCGCGGGTTTCATGACGGAAGACGTGGACCTGCTTTTTCAGTAAATCGTCGACCATGCTACGAATCTTGGCGTCGTTGCCAGAGTACGGGATCGGTGTGCTTGAGAGAATAACCGTATCTTGTTCTTTGAGCTTCACGTGGCGGTGCTCGCCGTTGCTCATGCGTTGCAAAGCCGAACTTGGTTCACCTTGCGAACCCGTACAAACGACAACCAGATCGGTGTCTTTCATAGTGGCCGCTGAAGCGATCGGCACGAATGTACCTTTCGGGATACGCACGAAGCCATGGCGGACCGCCATTTCTAGCGTGCTGACCATGCTGCGACCATCCATGGCAACTTTTTTGCCATGGTGAACAGCGGCGTTGATGATCATCTGGACGCGGTTCATGTTGGTGCTAAATAAGCCCACGAAGATGCGGCCTGGCGCGTTGTCCATGATGTCTTTGAAGGTTTGTTCGATCGTTGACTCCGACGGTGTGCGACCTAAGCGCTCAGTGGTAGTGCTTTCGCTGAGCAAAGCCAAGACGCCTTCTTTACCAAGCTCAGTGAGACGTTCGACATCAGTGCGCTCATGATCAAGCGGATTGGGGTCAAGCCGGAAGTCACCGGTGTTGATGATGCGCCCTACAGGCGTATCAAGTACGATGACGGTACTGCCAGGTATGGAGTGTGTCACCCGCACTAGTTCCACGAAAAATTCGCCGATTTTGAGCCGCTCGTGGGTATCTTCATTCATGGTCACCGTTTTCAGCTCAAAGCCATCAGGCATTGGCAGACCGAAGTTTTCAAAGATTTCCTCGACGCGACCGATGGTAAATTTACTGCCGTAAATCGGCGCTGGTAGTTTCGGCACGATGTGCGGCAAACCACCGATGTGGTCGAGGTGGCCATGGGTAATGATGTAAGCTCGCAGCTTGTGTTTGATGCTTTCCAGGTAAGCAGTATCAGCGATGCCGTAGTTGATACCTGGCAAGTCGACACCAAGATCATTACCACAGTCCAGCACCACCGCGTCATTCATGTATTCAACAAGAATCATGTTCTTGGAGCCACCGCCGTCCATGCCGCCGAGACCGATTATTTTCAGTCGCGGGCTGTCGTCGATGACGTTGGCACGCGCCGGCTTACCGGCGCTATCGGCTGTCAGGTATTGGTTGGCAATGCGCTGGGCATCTGCCTGGGAGCGCCGTTGGGCGCGAACAGCCTGGCCACGCGACGTGGTTAAGCTGGTGGTGATTGATTGGCCGTTTGGTTTTGAGCCGTTTTGGCGGCTAGAGCCACGTTTTGGACCAGCCTGATTTTTCGGCCCCGTATTATTTCTCGGCGGCCGGTTTGGTTTATTGTTAGTTGGATTCATATATTTCCTTAATTACTATTTAGTTTCTTTAATTTTCTCTACAATTGCCGGAATTAACGCAAAATCGTCGATCAGCGTCTGGCGCATAGCACCGTTGTACAGCGCCGCAGCCGGATGAAACAAGGGCAAGTATATGCGGCCTTTGTAACGCTTCGGCTGGCCATGGCAC
>JBAQZF010000125.1:0-7289 GCA_049790715.1 Saccharimonadales bacterium (SeqCode)
ACGTTAAACAGTTTAGGAGAAATTATTATGGAAACTTCTTTTGAAATAGACAAAGCTATGGCTCAGGCAGAAAATATACGGCTCGGCGGGTGGTTGCAAAAAATTACCGATATACATGACAGTTTACTTGCCGTAACGCAAGATGGTAGTCGTTATGAATTTGGGGGCTTTAGACCAAATTTTGTTGTCCACCCGTCACTGGCGATAGAAGTGCATCCCAGTGAAAGCGTCATTTTAGGAGGCCTTCGAGTGATGTCAGAACAGGCAAGACCAGTAGCAAATGACAGACAGTATACGCAAGAGGAGCCATTTGTAGACGGAAAACTGCTACAAGCAAGACTCCGCAGCGGAGTAATCAAAGATGATCCCGGGAGTCTTGCATTGCATTGAGCTTTGTATGTATATCCGCAGACAACAAAGCGGTTCATATCCCCCGCCATCTATTATTCGCAGCTGGTCTGAGTATTGTTGAAAAATAATTTAGACCTCCCTCTCGGCCATCACTGGCCGCCTTACCCGGCGTAACAACTATCGGTATTTCCAGCAACCTCTGCCAACCTCATCAATTCCAACAATTCGCATCTTGCTTCAATAGTAACAAATATTCCTCTCACGAACATGCAGCAAAATACATAATAAGTTGTTTTTATAAAGGAAATGTTATATAATGATACAATCATGCCTAGTGTACGCCGCGTCCTTATGTACAGTCTGACTGCAGCAGTCTTGCCAGAGATAGAGCAGCGAAGACGAAGAGAGCTCGATAGGATTACTAATCCTGCTAGACGAGCCGGCGCACTCGCTTTGCATCATCTGGCAGTAAGACGACCTGACATGGTCGCGGCTTTCTTAGGACTCAATCCGACGCCTTCAGATCTTGTGCCTCTGAGCTCGGGAGGCACGTCAATTGTTTTTAGACTAAGTGAAGCTAGTGTGCTAAAAGTCAATTGGACCAGCATGCTACTATCGCCCAATGCGCGAGCTGCTTTCACTACTCAAAAGCAATCAGATTACCGAGCAATGTCAAAACAACTAGGTAATCTTACGTTGCCACAGACAGCTTTTACGGCCACCCATCCCCTTTTTAGTAATCAAGAAGCCATGCAAATAGTACAACCCCACAAGCAGATTACTGATCCTCAGCTTTTTGCAGGAGACTCAGTAGAGGATATGGCACAGACTATCGAAAATTTGGCAAGTCACCAGTCGGATATTGGAGCACAGCTCAGTGACTTTCTCGAACGTAGCCGATTACTTTATACGACAAGTGGACTGGTGCCGGATACCCTTGGGGACGCCAATTTAGTAATCGATGATGCGGGTAGCTTATTAATGATTGATGGCCTGCCTCTTGCTTCAGACCAACCACAATACCAGCAACAAGCGCTGGAACAGCTCAATACTTTAGAGTCTACGCTACTTCTTGCTGCTTAAAAATGGCCTCCGTATCTCTAGTGAGTGCCACGTGAAAAATTGAATTACACTTAAGCTTGATCGTGGGCAGCGAGGGCTGCTGCGGCTTTAGCTTCGAGAGCGGCTTCTTCTTTGGCTTTTTCCTCGGCTTTGGCGGCGGCTTCTTGGGCTACTTGCTCGTGGAGTTTGGCTTCTTCGGCCTCGGCGGCCGCGTCATGGATGTCATTGACGGCGTCGCGGTCAAATTCCACGCCAGCCATGCGAGCTGATTTGCCGGTGCGCTGACGCATATAACTGAGGTAGTTGCGGCGAACTTTGCTGCGCTTGGTGACTTCGACTTTGACAGTCAACGGGCTGTGCAGCAGGAAGCTTTTTTCGACGCCGACACCGCTGGAGATGCGACGGACAGTAATGCGGCTGGTATGACTGCCTTTAAGATCAGTACGAATAACTAAGCCCTGGAAGATCTGAACACGTTCTTTGCTGCCTTCGCGGATTTTTTGGTGCACGCGTACGGTGTCACCGCTGCGTACGTCGACGACGGCTTTCTTCTTGTATTGCTCGTTAATTTTCTGGATCACACTTTGCATACCGGTGGGATTGTACACGATTTACTTCGGTTACGCAACCTTTTTATGGTCTATATTTTTCTTGATACCCTGTTACGTGTAACCTTTTATAATTCCAGTACGGTGATATAATAATACCTCATGTCTGAGGAACAGCCGAAAAATAGCGAAATCGCCATTACGATGCCAAGCGAACTACGTATACGACAGCGGCTAGGGCAAATTTCGATCGACAAAACACTAATACCCCGTCTTGGAGCACTTGGAGGCCAAACTCTGACCCCCAATGAACTCCTATCATCTCTCGGTATGGAGTTATCAAGCTACGCTGCGGAACACATGTTGGGCATGACAGCTCTGGCATATGAGCGTATACCAGTTATTATCGACATGTTAGTAGAAGATGATAATCACAAAGGAGTAACT
Organism: Saccharimonadales bacterium (SeqCode); assembly: GCA_049790715.1. GTDB lineage: Bacteria > Patescibacteriota > Saccharimonadia > Saccharimonadales > UBA4665 > JBAQZF01. The sequence goes on from JBAQZF010000125.1 coordinate 2,409, forward strand.
CTATCTCTTTGGGAAACAATGGTAAGACAAAAGAAACAGAAAGACGAAGTTAGCGAAGAAGAATTGACACGTCTCAGACAGCGCTACTCTGGCTCAAGAGGAAAAGTACCACGAAAACAAAAAAAACAGCAGTGGGGCAACGGCATGAAGAACCAAAGCAATCAAAAACGACCTAGAGACAGCCACTAATCTAACCAATGACGGATAATTCATCACGTGTAAAACGGTGTACAATAATGGGCATGACGGATTTTTCTAAATTGGCGTTAAAAAAGCATAAAGAATTGCGAGGCAAGATCGCGATTACATTGAAAGATACGCTGGATAGCCGCGAGCAGTTGAGTACCTATTACACGCCTGGCGTGGCGGCGGTTTCCAGCTACGTGGCAGAACATCCTGAGGAAGCGCACGACTATACCTGGCTCAATAACAGCGTGGCGGTCATCAGCGACGGTTCAGCGGTGCTGGGTCTAGGTAACATTGGCCCGTACGGCGCGCTGCCAGTTATGGAAGGCAAATGTATGCTGTTTAAGCACTTTGCTGATATTGACGCGGTGCCGATTATTCTTGACGTGCACTCGGCTGATGAAATTGTGTCTGCTGTAAAAGCTATCGCACCGAGTTTTGGTGGGATTAATTTGGAAGATATTGCCGCACCAATCTGTTTTGAAGTTGAAGAACGGCTGAAAAAAGAGCTACCAATACCGGTCTTTCACGATGATCAGCATGGTACGGCGGTCGTAACGTTGGCCGGTTTAATTAACACCATGAAGATCACTGGCCGCAAACTGGAAGATGCCAAAATCGTGGTAGTTGGCGCAGGAGCTGCCGGCACAGCAATTATCAAGCTGCTACATCATTACGCCAAGCCGCGCATCTTCGCGGTTGATAGCAAAGGAGTCATTAGTTCCAAACGCACTGACTTGAATGACGAGAAGAAAAAACTGCTGGAATTCTCTAATACATCCGGTTTTGACGGCTCGTTGGAAGACATTTTAGCTGAAGGCGCTAATGTGTTCATTGGCGTATCGCAGCCAGGCTTATTAACTGCTGATATGGTCAAGTCCATGGATAAAGATCCGATCATCTTTGCTATGGCTAATCCGACTCCAGAAATTATGCCTGACGTTGCTAAAAAAGCCGGCGCAGCCATTGTAGCAACGGGCCGCAGCGATTTTCCGAATCAAGTAAACAACGCCTTGGCTTTCCCGGGCATCTTTCGTGGCGCGCTAGACAACCGTGTCCGCGACATCACCGACGAGCACAAAATCGCCGCCGCTGGAGCCATTGCCTCACTAGTCGACAAACCGGCACCAGACAACATCATCCCACCCGTCGGCGACAAACGCCTCGTCCCCGCCATTGCTAAAGTTATTATCTAGATATATTAACCCACGACGCGGTAGAGTTCGTCGAGGGTAGTTTCGCCGGCTAAGACTTTGAGCATACCGTCTTGCAGCATGGTGCGCATGCCAGATGTGCTGGCAGCTTGCTCGATTGTCTGGGTGGAAACGCTAATCTTGGTCTGATTTTCAAGTAAACGGCGTAGCTCATCGCTCATAGTGAATTGTTCGCGGATGGCCAGCTGTCCCTCGTAGCCATAGGGGTTGGCTTCGGAGCTGCCGGGTTTGTAAAGCTGCAGGCCGTCGAGATTTGGGCGCTCCATGCCTTCTGGCAAGGTTGCTAGCACTTCATTGATCTTTTGCCAATCCGTCTCGCTGGGCGCGTAGGCCTGCTTAAGACTATCATCCAGTCGCCGAATCAGCCGCTGCGCCATGACTAGGCGAATAGCCGAAATAAACAGTGGGTTTTGGCCGATAATATCGGCAATACGAGTTATCGCGGCGGCCGCCGAACTGGCGTGAAAGGTTGCCAACACCAGGTGTCCAGTCAGCGCAGCTTGCAGCGCTGTTTTGGCAGTATCCATGTCGCGAATTTCGCCGACCATGACGATGTCTGGGTCAAGTCGCAAAACGGCACGAAGCTTGTCGGCGAAGCTGTCGTCGTTACCACCTTCTTTGGAGTGCACCGATATCTGCGTGATGCCAGGAAATTGGTATTCAACCGGATCTTCGATGGTGATAATCTTACGCTCTTCGGTATTGAGTGAGTTGAGCATGGAGTACAGCGTCGTGGTTTTACCAGAGCCAGTTGGACCAACCACCATTACTAGGCCGCTCGGCTTAGCAACGATGTCATCGACGACGTGGCGCTCGGCCTCGGACAAGCCCAGCTTATCAAGCGTGTACATGGCGGCGTCCATGTTAAACAAGCGCATCACGACATCCATGCCGTTGATGGTCGGCACTGTTTCCAGGCGGACATTGACGTCGACCTGATTGCCATCAGCCATCGTGACCTTTTGGGCGATGTGGCCCTGCTGGGCTTCGTCAGCCGCCGTCGAGACGTTGCCGGCACTGGCGATGGCGGCGATCAATACGCGATATTTGTCCTGATTGAGATGCGCGACAGGGTGTAGCACGCCGTCGATTCGCAAGCGTATACGCACGTCGTTGGGTTGTGTTTCGAGGTGAATATCCGAGGCATTCAAGCGGTGCGCCTGGGCCACCAGATAGGCCAGCATGTCGTCAGCTCGCACTTGCTCCAACAGGTCTGAAATCTGGCCAACTTGCTCGCTGCTACTCGCTTGATTGAGCGCGATGTCTTGATAAATCACTTGCTTTGGCGGGTCAAACAGACGCATGTACTCCCGAAAACCAGCGTCCGAAATGATGGCGAAGACTACTTTTTGATCTTGAAAGCGTTGTACCAGCTCTTTCATGGTCTGCTGCGAGGTCGTAGTCGTCACACCAAACAAAATATTACTTCGGTCAGAACGCACTGGAATAACTCTATATTGGCGAAGCTCAGGTATAGTCAGCCAGTTTTTATACAGTATTTTTTGGGAGATTTGCGACGTATCGACGTACTCCATACCGAGCACCCGCGCGCGACGCTGGGTGGACTGTTCTTCATCTAATCGGGCATCCTGGCTCATATCTAATCTATTATAACCGCTCACGCTTAGATTGAAAGCGGCTCGCACGCGTCGCCCCCTGTCATCCTCGCGAACGCGGGGGTCCAGAAAAAATCAGGCAGAAGCTAAATCATACCAATTAGGATTAGTCCGCTCAATAAGATCAAGTTTCCAGGCCCTATTCCACTTTTTGAGCTGCTTTTCTCGAACAAGTGCCGCGTCAATTGAGTTCGTATCTTCATAATAAACCAGTGACTTTACATTATATTTGCTGGTGAAACCCTTAATCAAACCATGTCTATGCTCATACATCCGGCGCTCTAAGTCATTCGTTACGCCGATATACAACGTACCGTTTTTACCGCTTGCTAATATATAGACGAAATATTGACGCATAGCTCATAGGTAACAGTAACGTTTAATTCTGAAGTTTCTATTAATTTTCTGGATCCCCGCGTTCGCGAGGATGACAGGAAAAGAACGTGGAAGATTAGTAAAACAGTGGTTGATTTGCCACAGAACACTTAGAATAAGAATATGCGAGAGTTAGTTTTGATTGCCCATAATCTGCGGAGTACGCATAATGTTGGCTCGCTACTTAGGACTGCCGATGGATTAGGCATCCAGCGAGTGTATCTAACTGGTTATACGCCCTACCCGTTACAAGCCAAAGACAGTCGTCTGCCGCATCTGGCACACAAGATCGACCGTCAGATCACCAAAACAGCCCTGGGAGCTGAAAAAACGGTGTCTTGGGAGCACGAGGAAGATATTTTTAAGATTATTACCGATCTTCACGAGCAAGGTTTTAGAGTGGCTGCACTTGAGCAGGCTGGCAACTCTATTTCTCTATCTGACTTTAAGCCGCCAGAGAAACTAGCGCTTATCGTCGGCCGCGAAGTCGAAGGTATCGAGCCGGAGATTCTGGCATTATGCGATCAGATAGTAGAAATACCGATGTTCGGCAAAAAAGAATCATTTAATGTCACGCAAGCCGCCGCCATGGCGCTCTATCACCTTCGTTTCAGACCATGAACAGATATGCTACAATATGTCTGAATAACTAAGAAAATAAATATGGCACTCGCGACAAAACCGAAACGAACTTCTATCAGTCATAAACGGCGAAGCGGTACGCATCACCACCATAACAAGCCGTATCTAAAGCACTATTGGCCGTACCTACCGATGCTAATGATTGTTGGTATTGGTGCCGTTATCGATCGCTTGTGGCCTGTGGGGTCTACTGTCGCCAGCCAGCCTTTTGGCTCGCAATTTGCCAGTACGGTGCAGCCTGGGAGTCGGCTCGAAATGTTAACTGGCAGTCACGCGACATGGTTATTCTCAGTGGTAGCCTGTTTATCCATTATCGCCTTTACCGTATTTCTCGTGCGACATAGCCACCGCTTGCACCGCCTTCTAGTTAAAGGTGAATCCTTTGCGTCAAATCATCCATTACTCGATATCGCGCTCGTCTTCGTCTTTACTGCCGGTTTTATCCTCACCAGTAGCAACGGCCTTATCGGCTAGCGTAGTGAGTTAGTCTTTAGTAAATAATTCTGGCTTTTCTCTAATAAGTGTAAGTAGTTGCTGATAGTAATTGTTAATATGTTCATCTAGATTAATCTTACCAGTTTTCACTTTTATGACCGTAGCCAGATCGACCCCTTGTTTCTGCCAGTTCCTACCGTTATCAAGATAGTTATTTATCACCGGTAATAACTTATCAAGCGCGTACACAAAGATACTTTCCGGTGTCTTGCGATCTTCGTACTCAGCAATTAATGCGTGTAATAAGGTAAATTTTGGCCACTTTTTACGCAAGGCTTTTATTGCTTCTTTTTCACGTATCAACTTAGTAGACTTCAGTTCTTCGTGACCAAAGACAGGGGTATCACCAGCAT
>JBAQZF010000126.1:0-6143 GCA_049790715.1 Saccharimonadales bacterium (SeqCode)
GCTTAAGAGTACGTAAACAACAAAAAGAAAGTATATTTCCCATGAAAAAGTTAGATATGCGTGGCGTGGCCCATGACGTGATAATCATCGCCTTTGTCGCCATCTTTGCCATAGCTGGCGTGGCTTATCTGGTGGCTAGCCATGCTGATAGTTGTTCGCCTGTTTCGGGTGACCGCCCTAATGTGAATAGCTCTACTCAGCAGGACACTCCTACAATTTCGGGTACGGACTGTCCTGTTTCCGATGTAATCACACCAACCGTTACCTTAAGTCCCTCGCCAGCTACTGTGTCCGCCGGTGCTGCTAGTACGCTTGCCTGGAGAAGCGCGAACGCTACTACTTGCGTGGCCAGCGGCGCCTGGAGCGGCACCAAAGCGACCAGCGGCTCGATCAGCACAGGCCCTCTATCCGCGACAACCACCTACAGCTTGAAATGCACCGGAGCAGGCGGCAGCGCTACTTCCACCGCTACGGTCACCGTCACCGCCGCGCCTGTTCCAGCCAAACTAACAGCCACCTGTTCTATCACTAACGTACCGCAAAATCCGAGATACAATCAGATCATCCACCCGCTCTTGACGATCACTAACACCGGTAATCAAAGCTTCACGCCACGCATTCAAAACAACTCCGTTGTCTACAGCAGCATCAAGGGCAGCGCTGTAAAGACGGCTCAAGCGCAAACCCTGCCGACACTGAAAGCGGGACAAATATATCACCAAGCCCTGACGCAATCGAGCGTGCCATACCGCAAGCTTGGTGTTTCCAGCGGTTTCTACAGCATCAGCACCACTGCCTCTAGCGCGGCAGGCAGTCCTCAGTTCTCCTGTCTGGCTACGTTCAACCTACCGATCCAGCCAAGCACGTCCATCAAGTCTAATTAAGTTGGGTTGAGCCAATCACATCTGAGAACCAGCGCCGACTGGCAGCCATATGAGCAATACCCACGCCGCCTATCTACTGCCTGACGCTCGATTCAGCCGGTTCTGCGTTAGTATGAGTCTGGTACTGGCTGCCTGTCTGCCGCTACTCGTCCCGTTTCAGGGAGCTAGCCGAAATATCGACTTGCAGGGCTTGATCCTGATAATCGCTGGAGGGTTTGCTTGGCTGGCGGTGCTATTACGCTACCGAGCTAGACGACGTGTGCCGAGAGCAGCACACGTCGTACTGCTGGCTGTCTTTATGGCCTGTTGCTTGATCAGTTTGGTACTTGATCCGCATAAAAATTACGATCTACTAGGCGCGCCGTATATACGTTTGGGCACGCTGGGACTGCTGGCGTGCGTGGGTTGCGGTCTAGTGACAGCACGTTTCTCGGCGGTTACGCTGACCAAATACCTCTACCTGGGCACCACCGGCATGGCGCTGGTATCGGTTCCTTGCAGCTTGCTGAGATTTCACTCGCTGACGCGGATTGGTGGCGTTTTTGCCCAGGCGGACGTTTTTGCTTGTTTCTTGGGGTGCGGGTTGTTATTGGGCCTGCATATGTCGCGGCAGTACCCTAGGCGGCGATACTTGCTTTTGGGCAATCAACTCTTCTTGGTCAGTTTATTGCTGTTGACCCAAACTAGAGCGATCATCGTGGCTGTGGCGCTGCTTAGTCTGGCGTGGAGCGTACAGCACCGCGCATCGAAGACCGCGCGGCGATTACCCGTCTATATGATCGGTCTGTTGTTGGTGTTTTTTGGTCTGTATCATTTCGCGCCTGGGCGACTAACCAACGCCGGATACGCCTCGGAGAGCTTGGATTACCGCTGGCAGCTCCAGGCTTCGGCGCTGCGAGCCAGCAAAGAACGACCGCTCTTTGGGTACGGCCCGGGAAATCTGGCAGACGCGCTGGCCTGCGAAAAACTATCGGATAAACCACTGCGGACAACTTGCCATGAAGGCTATTTTTTCAATAGCAGCCATAATATTTTTATCGACCGGATGCTGGGGATTGGCTGGCTGGGCGGTTTGAGCTACTTGCTGCTCGTCGGTTTGGCGGCTTACAAAGGACTGCGCGGGCAAAAAGAAACGCGGATATTGGGCTACGTGATCATCCTGATCGGTCTGTATTATCTGACAAATGTTACCAGCGTCACTCTGGAATTACTGCTCTGGATAGTGATGTTGCGATGCCTTACTCTGGCATCACCTAGTCGCGCTTGAGCATGACGGTGAAGGCTTCGGCGGGGATGTCGACTTTGCCGAAGCGCTTGAGGCGCTTTTTGCCTTTGGCTTGCTTGGCAAGAACCTTCTTTTTACGCGAAACGTCGCCGCCATACAGGCCAGTTGTGACATCCTTGCGATAAGCACTGATGTCTTCGCGGGCGATAAACTTGCCGCCGATGGCCGCTTGCAAGGCGACTTGGAAATTCTGACGCGGAATGATATCTTTGAGCTTTTCGACGGTTTCGCGGCCCAACCTCTGGGCTTCGCTGCGATGCACCATAATACTTAAGGCGTTAACTATCTCGCCAGCGACGTAGAAATCAAGCCGTACTAGGTCTTCGGCACGATAATCGGACAGCTCGTAGTTGAACGAGCCGTAGCCGCTGGTCAGGCTTTTTAGTTGATCGTAAAAATCGGTTAACAGATTGGCTAGCGGCGCTTCGAAGTTTACCAGGGCTCGTTTGTCAACGTAGCTAATGTTATTTTGCAACCCCCGCTTGGCGGAAATCAGCTGGATAATCGGCCCGACGTACTCTTGCGGCGCGACGATTTCTCCTTTAATCCAGGGCTCGCGGATTTCTTTGATCTGTGCCGGATCGGGCAGATCTGCGGCGCTTTTGATATCCAACTCATCATCATTGAGCAGAATGCTGTGGTAGTCAGTCGAGGGGTTGGTGACTACCAGCTCGAGATTGTACTCGCGCTCCAGGCGTTCGCGGACGATGTCCATGTGCAACAATCCCAGGAAACCGACGCGCACGCCGAAGCCCAACACCGGTGAATTTTCGGGGGTAAATTGCAGTGCGGAGTCGCTCAGGCTGAGTTTCTCTATGGCATCTTTGAGTTCTTGGTAGAATTCATTGCTTTCCGGAAAGACACCGGCGTAGACGAAGGGCTGGACGTCGCGGTAACCAGGGAGCGGCTTATTCGCCGGATGAGCGGTCAAGGTGACAGTATCGCCGACTTTGGCTTGGCGCGTTGATTTGAGGTTGGTCACGATGTAGCCGATTTCGCCGGCTTGCAGACCTGGGCCAGCAGTCATGTCTGGTTTGAGGGCGCCGGTTTCCAGAGCGATGCCGCCAGCGGAGGTGGCCATCATGGTAATCGAGGCATTTTTGTCGATCTGGCCGTCAAACACCCTGACATAGAGGATCACGCCGCGGTAGTCGTCGTAGTAGCTGTCGAAGATCAGGGCGCGGGTTTCGGGCAAGGCGGAGCTTTTCGGTGCCGGCACCAGCTCTACGATTTTTTCTAGTACTTGCTCGACGCCTTGGCCAGTTTTGGCGGAGATCAGCAAAATATCTTCTTTGGCACAGCCTAGCAAGCTGATAATTTCGGCGCTAACCCGCTCGACGTCAGCGGCCGGTAAGTCAATCTTGTTGAGCACCGGAATGATGGTCAGCTCGGCGGCCAGCGCCAGATAGACATTGGCCAGCGTCTGCGCCTGGATACCTTGCGAAGCATCGACTATCAGCAGCGCGCCCTCGCAAGCTTCCAGACTGCGCGAGACTTCGTAGCTAAAGTCCACATGACCAGGGGTGTCGATGAGATTCAGTTCGTAGTCCTGGTAGCGCATCCGCACTGGCGCCAGCTTGATAGTGATGCCTTTTTCACGCTCCAGATCCATTTTATCCAGCACCTGGGCTTTCATGTCACGCTTATCAACAGTACCGGTCAGCTCCAATAACCTATCGGCTAGCGTCGACTTGCCATGATCGATATGCGCGATAATGCAAAAGTTTCGTATCTGTTGCTGTCTCATGTAGAAGACATTATAACAGAGGTAGCGGGAATTAATTTGCTTTTACCGCAGGGAACATGGTAATTTCTCCAAAATATACGTCCTGGCCTTGACCATCTATCAGACACAGTAGCCGTAGCCGTCTTACTGGCGGTGTTCGGAAGGTTTGCGCGCGAGTTTGTAATGTCGTTGCAGATAGAGTAGCGTACGGATGACTTTTTCTACTTGCGGGTGGGCAACGTGCTGGGTGAGGTTTAAGCCATCGAGCTCGGTGGCCAAGGTTATCAAACAGTCGCCTGACGCTACTAACGCTTCTATCTCTAAATAGTCGCTATCATCAGGATGATCCCGCAGGAGTTTGGGAAGCCGAGAGCCATGCCGCAGGAGCGTGTCGGTCGAGCGTAGTTGGTAGGTGTCAGCGGTCACGATCGATACACTCCATGACGCTGCTGTATTTGCTGCTGGTGATAATGAGATGGTCAAGCAGCTCTATGCCGAGAACGTCACCGGCGGTAATGAGCTGCTCGGTAATCTGGATATCGGCCATAGTCGCCTCCAAGCGTCCGGATGGATGATTGTGCGCCAAAATGATCGCTACCGCCCCGCGCTCAATGGCCGGCTGGAAGACTTCGCGCGGATGGACGATGTTTGACGTCAAACTACCTATGGAAATGACTTCGTCATGAACGACCTGGTAGCGGCTGTTGAGGTACAGGCCACGGAGTTGCTCTTTTTGGCTGCTGCCCATGCCTTTGAGGTAGCGATAGGCTTGCTTGGCATTGCGAACTTGCACTGGACGGCCAGCTTGGGTGGCGTAAAAACGCCGGCCCAGCTCGAAGCCAGCGATAATCTGGCAGGCCTTGGTCAGCGGAATGTCGGCCGCGGCCGCTAGGCGCCGCGGGTTGAGCTCGTGGCTGATGGTCTTTTCACCGTATTCTTTGAGCGTGCGTCGAGCCATGGCTAGCACGTCTTCTTTACGATTACCGACGCCCCACAATATGGCGACCAATTCAGCCACCGATAAGCTGTCCGGACCCAGATTCATCAAACGTTCGCGCGGACGCTGATCGTCGGGCATGTCGCGGACACGCAGCACGTACTGCTGGTCAGGTTCGGCAAAAATCAAGTCGCGGTCCGGCAGACCATACGAACGAGATGAGCGGGTATCGGTTGGAGGCGTGAGCGTATCTAACATGAAAGTAATTATACCTCCTACACTTGAGAAAAAGATTAAATAATCATTAAAATATACAAAGTTACAACTTTAGTTTCAGTAATAGCCCCGTCAATGCAAGCAATACCACTTATAAATCAAGTTTAATAGGCTTGAGTATTACCTTGCGCACTCGGGCAAAAATCGGCCGCACTTCTTCGAGGCCAAACAGCGACGAAACGGCTATGTGCACCCCAAACGTCACCGAGGCGATGACGAACAGTTTGGTACCGAGCGTTATGATACCTCGGTCATTGACCCCCAGCGGATAGAGCGTAATCATGATAAAACCGGCTACCACGCTGAAGCCAGTAACAGATATGATCCGCCAAACACCGCCCCAAAACCTGGCGTCGAACAACTGATGATCGCGCAGCACCATCAAAACGGACAATATAAAGACTTCGACCATAGCTACGATGGATTGGGCTAGCGCCAGACCTGATACGCCATAAGCGCTGGGACGCGCCAGGGTAACTGCCAATACGACGTTGAGCGCGATAGTAAACAGCGACACGAACAGCGGTGTCTTGGTATCCTTTTGAGCATAAAACCAGCGGGAAATAATGGCGTAGAGTATGCGGAAAAAGATCGCTAGCGTCAGAAAACCAAAAATAGTGGCGATCTGTTGGCTGCCGGCAGTGTAGATCAGTCGCGCCAGATAACCTCGAGTAAAATAACAGATCACGACTATCGGCGCGCTGAGCCAGATCATGGCCCTGAGCACCATCAAAAAATCACGCCGAAACAGATCGGGCCGGTTTTGGCTGAGGCGGGCGTTGAGCCGCGGAAAAGCGGCGGTCGAGATGGCGGTACCGATCAGCAAAATCGGCGCCGTACTCAAGATAAAGGCATTGTTGTAATAAGTAATATTGCCCGGGCCCAGCCCGCTAGCGATATGTGTCTCGACGATGTTTTCGACTTGATCAACACCCTGGTCAAGCGAACGCGGCGGCAGGTTACGCAAAATCGTCCGAAAACCAGGGCTGCGCCAGGTGATACGCGTATACCAACGAAAACCGGTTTTCCATAACC
>JBAQZF010000127.1:0-1775 GCA_049790715.1 Saccharimonadales bacterium (SeqCode)
GCCTTTGCCTGATCCCTACGCAGAGGATTAATTGAGGAGCGAGCGGGTATCGTATAGTGGCTATTATGCGGCCTTCCCAAGGCCGAGAGGAGAGTTCGATTCTCTCTACCCGCACCACACTAACAAACACGTTTGGAATCTTAATTTTTCTGCGTGTAATCAGCTAAAAATGCTACAATAAAAGCTATTCATATGGCGACTCCCAAGACGTATTTTCATGATCACGTAGTGCTGCTACTGCTAAGCACAAACGCTTTTTTGGCGATTGCCGGCAGCATCTTGACGCTAGTGCGGCTCAGTACCAGCCATGGCAATGGCTTTATCGTGCAGTATCGCCCCAGTCTCGGCGTCAGTGCTTTCAAGACAGGCGGCGTCAGCGCGCTTCTCAGTTTTATTGCCTTCGCGGTACTAGTGCTGACGGTGCATACCGCTTTGAGCTTGCGAGCGTACCACATCCACCGCCAGGTGACGCTAGCGATCTTGAGCCTTGGCGTGCTGTTACTGACGCTGGCTATCATTATCAGTAACGCGCTGCTCGTGCTTCGCTAAAGACATGACTGATCTTGAGATTCCTTTTGAAAAGGATCGCCGCGGCCACTACCGTTTTTTTGAAATTCTGCCCGGCACGCTGAGCTGGACTTTGCTCTTTTTGCCATTCATCCTGAGTTTCATCAATGTCACCGCGGCCGTTTTTTTCACCTTTTTCTATCTGTTAATCTTCTCCGTTCGAGGTGTAGCTTATTCCATCCGGGCGTTGGCTGGCTATCGAGCCATGAAACAACAGCTAAAACTCGACTGGAACGCTTTGGCGGCCGACATTGAAGCTGGCGAAATCACCGGAAAAACGATCGAACGCCCCAAATGGCACCTCCAAAACCTCAAACACTTAGATAATCGCGTCAGGGCATTCAAGCCAAGCGATCTATTGCACGCCGTCATCATCGCCACCGTCAACGAAAGCAGGGAAGTCCTGGAGCCAACCATCCAAGCCGTCCTGGGCAACGACTATGACACCAAACGAATAATCCTCGTGATCGCTTACGAAGCCCGAGCTGGCAAAGAAGCCGAGGCCCGCGTCAACGAACTGCTCAAGCTCTACGGCGATAAATTTTATCACGCCATGGCCGTCAAGCATCCGGCGCGTATATCTGGCGAGGTCATCGGTAAAGGCGGTAATGTCACCTGTGCCGGCCACGCCCTGCAAACCTACCTGAAAAAACAAAAAATCGACCCCACCACCGTCATCGTCACCACCCTCGACGCCGATAACCGTCCCGACAAACGCTACTTTGCCGCCCTCAGCTATCTGTACTGTGTAGTGCCCAATCCGCTGCGGGCCTCCTATCAGCCGCTACCGATGTTTACCAACAACATCTGGGACGCGCCGACCCTGATGCGGGTCATTGCCACCGGTAATAATCTGTTCTACATCGTAGGTACCCAGCGCTTACATATGATTCGCAACTTCTCAGCCCATGCTCAGCCGATGAGCGCCCTGATCGACATGGATTTTTGGAGCACGCGCACCATCGTCGAAGACGGCCATCATTTTTGGCGCTCTTATTTCCGGTACGACGGCGATTACCGCGTCTATCCCCTGAGTATCCCCATCTATCAGGACGCGGTGCTGGCCGATGGCTACTGGAAGACCTTCAAAGCCCAATTCTACCAACTCCGTCGCTGGACGTACGGCGCGTCCGACATCGCCTACATCGCCGACAAAGGCTTCTGGCATAAAAACACCATCCCCAAAACCGATGTTCTCGCCAAATTAC
>JBAQZF010000128.1:0-3313 GCA_049790715.1 Saccharimonadales bacterium (SeqCode)
GGTAGGTATGGCTCAATCAATTGAGGAACTATTTGCAGATTTGGGAGCAGCCGAAGAAGCATATAAAGAATCAGGGACTGCTATAACGGCGGCTTTTGATGCAGAACACAAAACTGCTGAGACATATAAAAAGAAGTTTATAGCTGCCACTTCAGGGGGTATCATTATCGAAGGGCTTGCTAATGGTGGACATTTGCTGTACTTAGAGCGACCTGCGCCACGTATTGATACTCGGAAAAGTATATGGGAGCAAGAAGGTGAAGTCTGGAAAGCAATCAACCCAGAACAAGCTGCTAATCTGGTCGGCGCGGAAGCCAGGGAATGTTCTTTTTACCTACCTAGTCGCTATGCGCAATCTACGAATAGCGATATATCTATGCTGAACCAGCCTCAACTCCAAATGCGCTTTAAGGCGAACGAACAGTATTTCAGAGGTTATCCTGACTACTTAAGATGGCGTCCGATTTCAGTAGACGCGCCGTCTCTTGAGCCAGCTGAATAAAATTAAAGCGTGGACTATTTTTATGGCAGGAGTTCTGGCTCTTGCTCTAGGATGATGCCAAATTTAGTTTGGACGGCGTCGATGATTTTTTGTTTGAAAGCTAGGAGGTCGGCAGTGTTGCGGGCGTGCTCGTTGACCAGCACTAGTGGTTGGCGTGGCCAGGTGGCCATGCCGGTGGCTTGATCGTGATGGTCTTTGAAGCCGGCTTGTTCGATGAGCCAGGCGCCGGATAGTTTTACTTTGCCGTCATCGACCGGCCAATGCGGGATATTCGCGAATGTCTCGGCTAGGTTCCTGAACTGGTCTTCGGAGATGATCGGGTTGGCAAAGAACGAGCCGTTGTTGCGCACGACTGCTGGGTCGGGCAATTTGCTGGTGCGGATAGCCATCACCGCTTCGCGTAAAACAGCCGGAGTATAGGTGGTGATGTCGTGTTCGTCGAAGTAGATTTGGACCGCGCCGTAAAAGGGCGGGGCGGGGTTGCCTTTGGTCAGATGGAGGGTCAGGGCGGTGATGTAGAAACGGCCGCGATCAGTGGTCTTGAAACGGCTGGTGCGGTAGCCGAAGCCGCACTCGTCAGCTCGGAGCGTCACGAAATCTTTGGCTTGGGTGTCGAAGACTTCTAGCGTCACTAGTGTCTGAGCGATTTCCTGGCCGTAGGCGCCGATGTTTTGGACGGGCGCGGCGCCGACTGTGCCGGGTATCAAACTCAGCGCCTCGATGCCGGTTAGGCCAGCCTGTACGCTGCGCTCCACGACGCTATCCCAGACCTCGCCAGCTCCTACGGTGATGTAGGTGTTGGTATCGTCTTCTTCGAACGCTTCGTAGTGGCGAATGTCATTGACGATAACTAAGCCAGGAAAACCTTCGTCGCGCCAGACGACATTGCTACCCTGGCCAATGATGATGGCTGGCACGTTTTGCGTCTGAGCCCAGCTGAGGGCCTCCAGCAGTGTCATGCGTTCGGTAACAGTGGTCAGATAAGCCGCGCTGCCCCCCAGAGCCATGGTGGAATGGTCGGCTAGGCTGGCGTCGCGCGAGATGTTCATGAGACGTATTATACAGGGCTTGTGCTGATAGGGGTGAGCCGGTTTGATATAAGGCTTGCACCGAGAGTTCGTAGAATATATTATGGAGGGATGAGTGAGCGAAAAGCACCGTTTGTTAGTTTGGGCAAGCACCTGAAATATGTCCGTCAGCAGCTCCGACAAAGCCTGGCCGAAGTTTCTGGTGCCGTCGAGATAGACGAGCAATACCTGGAGCGCATCGAAGCTGGCGAAGAGCGTCCGGCCGAAGATATTTTACTGCTTTTGATCAGTTATTTGGGCGTGCAGGACCGCGAAGCCATGCAGCTGTGGGAGCTGGCCGACTATGAGAGCGATATGCCCGAACAAATCAAACCGCTGAATGATTCCCAAAGCGGTAACAAGCCGGTCGTCATGGTGGTGGCTTTTGATCCGCGCAGCATCTATAGCGACGGACTCAGCGTGTCTATCAATGACGCTGGCGTGACGCTCAATTTCACCCAGGTTGTCAGCCAGTCTCAAATCATACCAGTATCACGTGTCGGCATGAGCCTCGACCAAGCCGAAGAAGTCTTGCGCACCCTCCAGCGAGCCTTGCTCAAAGCCAAATATACCAACGGCATCAAGCTACTGCCACCCCCGAAATCATAGCTTTCTAAATCCGGCGCAAAACACGAAGCTAGAACTTCACCGTTCCGCAATCCGTACCGTCTAGCAACCACTTACCGCTCTGATAAGCCATGGTTACCTTAACGCTATTACCTTGTTGGCTAGCGTCATTAAAGTTCTCGTTTACTGTTACGACTGCGGTCGAGCCGCTTAAAACTGGATTGGATACCGATAGGGAGTCATAGGTAAGTTGCTGTCCGCAGATCATTGGATTACCTTGACCTGTCGTATTGTCGACGACTTGCGTAAAACGACTGGTAAAGTACTGCGGATGATTGTCAAAGTAGGTAGAAACGTCATCGCCAGCTTCCAGCTTGGCATAGTAATCATCATAGATAGTTTTTGTTTGGGCAGCGGCAGCGTCAGCAATTAGGTTTGGATCGCTGACCGAAGGTTTCTTGACCGTTGTCGTGCTGGTCGTACTAGTGTTGTTTTTGGCGGTTTTACTGGTATGCGCGTGGTAAATGTAATATCCCACGAACACGATTAAGCAAAGAGCTATGATAGACAGAAGAACTTCTATATAGCCAAAACCACTCTGATTCTTTTTCATGTTGCCATCAAGTATAGATAAAGGATAAGCATTAATCAATGATTCTTACGAGTGGTGCACCGTTATTAACAAAGTCAGAACGATACTAGTATCAGTCTAGCACTTTATCTGTCTTCAAAACCTCAGAATAATCCTCTGAGGATGGTATTCTCTTAACCACCAGGAAGCGTACAACCTTATCAGTATCATTAGAGAAGGTGTGTGCTGTACGCTCTGTTTCAATCAAATCACCGGCTCTGACGATTTGTGATTTTTCCTTGTCTCCCTCACGCCATTGAGCTTTTAGCTCGCCTTCAATAATATAAAGTGTTTCCCAAATCTTTTCGTGATGATGCCAAGTTTGCGTTGTATGAGGGGCTTGGTCATTATAGTGAACCTCATAATCCTTGAATAAGTAGTAATGAACGTCAGTACCTTCAGGCTTAGCGACATGCAATACGTCTTTTGCTTTTGTAATTTTCATATTCAAATAATAACAGAAAAAGTTCTAACGTCCCGAATGCTCTACAAAAATTAACAGATGAAAAATACATGGTGCGCCCGGACGGATTCGAACCGCCGACC
>JBAQZF010000129.1:0-2750 GCA_049790715.1 Saccharimonadales bacterium (SeqCode)
CATCGAAAAAGCCATGGCTGAGCATGCCAGCATCGCGGAAGCCTTAAAAAATGCCGGAGTGGAGATAAAGCGAACGCCCGCTCCGCCGCGCTGTCAAGATGGCGTCTACACCGCGAACTGGGCGCTAGTACGAAACGGCAAAGCTCTGATGTCACGCCTACCCAACAAACGGCAGCCAGAAGAGACATTTGCCCTCAAAGCAGTCACGAAGCTTGGCCTAGAACCCATCACGCTCCCCGAGAGCGTAAGACGCTTCAGCGGCCAAGGCGACGCCCTGCCCTGCGGCGACACCGTCTTCACGCAGTCGCCGTTTCGCACCACCACAGATGTCCACCCCTATCTCAAAACCATGCTCGGCTTCAAAGAAGTTATCGCGCTTCAGACCAAGCCTGCCCGTTGGTTTGGTTTTGGCCCAGCCAAAAAGAATAAAGTTACCGGTCTGCCCGATAGCCCCACCTATGATATCGATCTGGCTATCGCCATCCTAAAATGGCCAGCACCTGGCCAAAAAGCCCTGATTGCCTATTGTCCGGCTGTTTTTAAACGTACAAGCCGGCACTTTTTAGCCAATTACGACGCAGTCGATAAGATAGAAGTCTCTAAACAAGAAGCGTTGCAAGTCTTTGCACTTAATCTGGTCTCTACCGGCGAAATTGTCATCATGAATAGCGGCGCGCCCATTTTTCAAGCCGCGCTGGAAGCCCATGGCCTCAAAACCGTTGCCCTGGACTTACCCGAGCTACGCAAAGGCGGCGGCTCCATTCGCTGCACCACCCTCACCCTCGACAATTAAGTTTAAAATAACTGTTGACTGACCATGTGGCGAGGATTGTCTGAGGAGCGAACGCGACGAGTCCCGCAGCCATTTGGGCAGCAACGACTATTTTAACGTTCTTAGCGCCGTACGAGCTGTACCGATTTCGTCCCAAGGATACTCTAGAACGCGGTCAGGATTATGATCATCTTGCTGTAAATGACGTAATTCGGCCGCCTTCGGGCCATTCCGTAAAATATCTTTTTCGTGGCCCTTGCCGAGCAACAACACCGTATCGCCTTTTTTAGCCCGACCAATGGTAAACTCAATTGCTTTCGTCCGGTCATGCACCAAAAACAGATTTTTATCACGCGTCTTGCCGGCTTTCTCAGCGCCCGCAGCAATCTGATCCATGATCTCCACGCCATCGATGTCGCGATCGTCTTCTTCAGTAATTACCACCTCGTCGGCATACGTGCCAGCCAATTCGCCCTGCACCGCCCGTTTAGCCTCGTCACGTCGGCCAGCCGAACCAAACATCACGATCAGCTTACCCTTAACGACTGGTTTCAAATCTTTAAATAACTTTTCAAAGCTATCCGGTGTGTGTGCGTAATCCACGATCACGCTAAAGTCCTGCCCCTCGTCGATACGTGTCATTCGTCCTTCCACACCCTGCAAAGCCGCAATTCCTCGCTCGATCTGCTCGCCGCTCAACCCCAACACCTGGGCAACTCCCACCGCCGCCAGGGAGTTATAGACGTTAAAACTACCTGGTAGCTGACAGGTAATGTGAAGCTTTTCGTCACCGACTACCACGTCGTACGCCACCCCATTGGGACTGAGTTCCACGTTAGTAGCCCGTAAGTCTCCCTCTTTAACTCCATACAGCACTGGATTCGCCACATCGCCAGCAAACAGCTCAGCACTTTTATCTTCAGCATTAATAATGCCTGCGCGCAGCCCACGACGATTACGGTTAGCCTGCTGAAACATCATTCGCTTAGCATCACGATAGCGTTCAAACGTTTTGTGATAATCCAAATGTTCATGCGTGATGTTAGTCATCACCGCCACGCTATACGGCACGCTCCACATACGGTGCTGTGCCAGAGCGTGACTAGTCGTTTCCAGTACCAGCCAATCAACGCGTTCGCGCCTCATGTACTTAAGCCGTTTCATCAGCACCGGCACGCCCACGCTGGTCATATGCTCCACTTGTGGCTTGATCTCATTGCCGGCGCCCCAAGCCACTGTCGTCATTAGCCCCGTTTTATAGCCAGACTCTTGCAGCATTTTATGAATCAAAAACGCCGTCGAGGTTTTGCCATTGGTCCCCGTTACGCCAATAACTTTCAGCCCTCGCGCCGGAAACCCGTTGATCACGTTAAAAAATACCGCTTCCGCCAGATGCCCGTACGGCTCAATCGCCGCAAACAGCCCCGTCGGAATCACCTTCTTCACAACTCGCCTGAAATTCATACCTACTAGTATACAGATTGTACGTGCTCCACCAGCTCTTAGGCTAGGCTGCTGCTCGAGAATCGTTTTTGAGATGTCGTTGGCGAGCCAAGGCTTCTTGGGCTCGAATAACAGCCGCTTGTCGACTAGGACTTACGCTGCCAGCTCGTACTACTGCCGGACGCCTGCTACTCATACGCGATTGATTACCAGACATACGTACTGTAGATACGGCCATAACTCCTGCTACTACCGCAGCAAGGCCTTTTCGCTCCTCGACTTGCTCTTCTTTTGTCTGGTTCTGGTTTTGCACCCTCTTTTCCTTCAAACTTTTAGTAGCAGTAGCCGCCCCAGACACCAATGCACGCGTACCGCGGGCTAGGCTCTTCCAGCCAGGAACAAATTCTTGGGGTACATCTGCGTCTTCTCCATCCAATCTAGCCATTTCTTGATCGTAAGCAGCCTTGAACCGCTCTCGTCGCTTTTGAGCACGCGTTTTCTTTGTTTTAGATTTTGGTTCAAGCACCTCAGTAAC
>JBAQZF010000130.1:0-8907 GCA_049790715.1 Saccharimonadales bacterium (SeqCode)
ATATTAGTCCGTTTTGGGCGCGCCAACCGGCTGGAGCTGACGCTTTTGGGCCGGTAGTACGCGATCCATCATATCTGTATCACTGGCTGATGAGTTTTCCTTACCGATTGATAACGGTATTTACTCATAATCAAACGGCGGTAGTGTTGTGGCTGCGGGCGCTCAATATCTCGCTGTTCGCGGCCAGTTTGCCGCTGTATCGCCGTTTGTTGCTCAAAACCGGCGCTTCGCGGGCGCTGGCGCATAGCTGTCTGGCGGTCTTCGTGCTAGTGCCCGTCGTGCCGCTGCTGGCGGCCCAGATCAATTACGACAATCTGTTCGTGCCGCTGGCTGCCGCTACGCTGCTTTTGACGGCCTTGGTGAGCGAAGATTCGCGGCGCTATAAGCGGATCAATACTAAGCTGCTGGCTGGAGTGTTGATTTTGGGTCTGCTGGGGAGTTTGGTCAAGTACGCCTTTTTGCCGATATTCGCGGCGGTTGTTATCTATCTGGGTATTAGACTGGGGCGAGCCTATGGTTTTGGCCGTAGGTTTTGGCTCAATCTGGGTTTTGGCGCCACGCTGATGACTCGACGCACCCGCTATGTACTTGCTGTCACGCTGGTATTGAGCCTGGGCTTGTTTACCCAGCGGTACGGAGTCAATCTGGCGCGCTATCACACGCCGTTGCCGGATTGCGCTCAGGTGCTGAGCGTGGAGCGTTGTATGGCCTATGGCCCCTGGACTCGTGATCATCGGGAAGTACTCCAAAACAACCAGACACCGGCCTCTAAAAACCCCCTCACCTATACGGCGGACTGGTTCTATGGCATGTGGCTGCGCAGCTTTTTCGCGGTAGCTGGCCCGTCGACGCGATTTCAGACGCGCGGGCCGTTGGTGGTGCCAGGCATTAGCGCCATTGTCTTTGCCGGTGCCACGCTGCTGGCTAGCCTGGTGGCGCTGCCTCGTCTACTGCGGCGCTATAACAGATCAGTCGTGCTGCTCTGTCTGGGCGCGAGTCTGACGTATGTCGGCGTGCTGTGGCTGAATGGCTATCAGAGTTTTCTGCAAACCGGCCAGGCGACAGCTATCAATGGGCGCTATCTGATACCGATATTGCCGCCGTTGCTGGTGGTGGGCGGTTTGGCGATTGATTCGTTGCTGGAACGACGACAGACATTGAAATTGGCGGTTGCTGGTACGATCATCATCTGTCTTCTGTGGGGCGGCGGCGCTCTGACCTACATCTTGCGCAGCAACGACGCCTGGTATTGGCCCCACTATCAGATCGTACGCATCGTCAACCATGCCATCCGGCACGTCGTAGGCCCGATTACCCCTGGTTATCGCCACCCTACCCAGTTTATGAGCCGGAATTAGGGCTGCCGAGCTCTTTGTAGGTGGCGTATTTATCACGTACTACCCAGGAGGCAACTCTAAAAATTAGATCTAAGCTTTCTCCAGGATGATTGACGGCATGGTCTTTTAAGGGGTCCATGAGAGGATCATCCTTGAGCTGGGTTAAGGCTTCAAAAGCTCCGATTTCATAGTCGTACAGCGTTCGAGGTTTTTTGCGGTCCATAATCGTAAATATCTTGTTTTCAAGTTCAGGATATTGGGCTTCGAAGCCTGATTGGGCAAGCAGTCTAGACCCCTCTTTGCCGGGTATAGTCGGGCTATTTGTTATCCCGTACTTGGTGTGGACTTTCAGCCCCATGATGTCTACTTCTTGAGCAGTCATATTGCTGCTAATGACATTGATGCTTTTTTCGATTTTTCGCAAAGTCGCTTCGATGGTTTTGACTTTTTCGTCAGTACGGATAATAACCTCTTTGGTTTGCCCGAGTAAGAGGTTGGATATGAAGTTCCCTATCTTTTGAACGTATTTTACTTTTTCCATGTGATATTTTATAAACCAAGCCTACTATCACTTTATTAAAAAAGCATTAAGTATTCTAGTTCTCAAATTAACTGGGGAAGCGTAGGCGTTTGGTTTGTTCGAGATTATCTTCGGTGAGGACTCGGTTGATGCGGATCAGATCGGCGATGATGTTGAGCACTAGGCATAGAAAGGCGGCGATCATGATAAGCGACCCGACTAGCAATGACTGGAGGTGGCCGCGAGTGGTGCCGTCCTCTAGGCTGACGTAAAAAAAGCGGGCAAATGGTACCAGACCGAGCACGAATAACAGGCTGCCGAGCCAGCCGAACACGATGTATGGCCGATACATGACGTAGGCGCGGATGATGGTGACGGCTGATTTGCGGACATGTTCACCAGTGGATTTAAACAGGCGGGATTCGCGGAGCTTGGGGTTGGTGGTAACGGGGATGCTGACGATGTCTAGACCCTTGTTGCCGGCTTGGATAATGGTCTCGGTGCAATAGCTGAAACGGGTGATGGTATTGAGCCGGATGAGTGATTCGCGGCTATAGGCTCGAAAACCGCTGGCGGCATCGGGTAGTCTCGTGCCGGCGGCGCGATTGACGACGGCGCTGCCCAGGCGCTGCAACAGCTTTTTGAACGGTGAAAAATGGGCGATGGTCTGGGTTTGGCGATCGGCGATGACGATGTCGGCTTCGCCCCTGATAAGTGGCCGTACCAGATCGCCGACGCGTTCTTGCGGGTACTGATTATCGCCGTCGGTGTTGACGACGATGTCGGCGCCTAATTCTAATGCTTTCTGGACACCGTCGTGAAATGATCGTCCCAACCCCTGATTACGGGCATGTTTCACGAAATGTTTCACGCCATGTTTTTTGGCGACCTCGACCGTTTCGTCGGTCGAGCCGTCATCGATCACTAGGACGATGATTTCACTGATGCCGTCGACCTTTTTTGGAATACTCTCTAAGACCAGCGGCAAAGTCGCCGCTTCGTTCAAGCAAGGAATTTGTATAACTAATTTCATAGGCTCAAATCTTCTCTTCTAGTATACCTGACAGAGGTCGTAAATAACAGTCAAGCGATTTAATAATATGGAAAAAGGTTCGCATCGTGAGCGGTAAGTCGGTATAATGGGGGTTAATTTGATGCCGCAACCACAAAAACCTCACCGTCAATCCATGCCTGCTTCGCGCGCTACCGCGCGGCCAGGTCAGGATATATTTACCGTTAAGCGGGAGGCGGCCAAGTTTCCGGCTGTCGGCATGGCCTTGCCGACCTACGCGTATGATTCACGCAACCAAGGGCGACGATCAGCTGGCCAGCCAACAATTAATAAAGCTAGTAGGGCTGCCAAAGTTGGCCGTTGGCGTAGATTTAAGGATAAGATTACGCTCAAGCGATCGGTGATCACGCTGGCTATTTTGGTATTGCTGGTCGGTGGCTGGGTGGGTGGAAAATTCCTCTATAACGCCCACAAAATCTTCGGTGGCAACATTTTTAGCGCTCTGACGACGACGAAACTCAAGGGTGAAGACAGCGGTCGGGTCAATATCTTGCTGGCTGGTAATTCGGCGGATGATCCGGGGCATGACGGTGGTGATCTGACTGACTCGATCATGGTTATCAGTATCGACACCAAAAATAACAAGGCGTTTTTGCTGAGCGTGCCGCGCGATTTATGGACGAATATCGATGATGAGGGGCATCAGAAGATCAACGCCGCCTACGTCCAGGGCGAGGACAATAATTTTAGCGCCAGTGGCTACCCGAACGGCGGCATGGGACTACTGGAGCAGACAGTGTCGCAAGATCTGGGTATCCCGATCGACTACTACGCGCTGGTTGACTACAACGCCTTTCGAGACGCGGTCAACGCTGTCGGCGGCATCGACGTGAACATCCAGAGCCAGGATTCGCGCGGGCTGTACGACCCCAGTGTCGACTACGTGACGCATGGGCCGCTGGTCAAGCTGAGCAACGGCACGCACCACCTCAATGGCGAGCAAGCTCTGGATCTGGCTCGGGCTCGCGGCGATTCGTACTACTCGTATGGATTTCCGGCCAGCGACTTTGACCGCACCGAACATCAGCGACAGATGCTGGTGGCGCTCAAAAGCAAGGCGGTGTCGGCTGGCGTGCTGGCCAACCCCGCCAAACTCAGTAGCCTGGCGGACGCCCTGGGCAACAATGTCAAAACTGATCTAAAACTCAGCGAAGTCCGGCGGCTGTACGATCTGACGAAATCAATCAGCGGCAATAATATTCAGTCATTGAGTCTCAACGACGCCAGCGGTAAAAATCTACTGATGAGCTATCAGACGTTTAACGGCCAATCAGCGCTGATCCCTGCGGCCGGACTGGATGATTTCAGCGACATCCAGGCATTCATCAAGCAGCAAACCTCATCTGATCCGGTGGTGCGCGAGGATGCCGACGTAGTGCTGCTCAACGCTACTGAAACGTCTGGTCTGGCGTCCAAAAAGCGCGCTAGCCTGGCGTCGGCCAAAAACCTGCACATCTCAGCCACCGGCAATGCCCAAGCTGATCAGGCCACGACGACGATTATCGACGCTTCCGGTGGCAAAAAGCCAGCCACCCGCGCTCGGCTAGTGCAGATCTTTGGCAACAACGTCACGACGGTCAACCCCTACGCTGGTGTCTACGACGCTGATTTCATCGTCTTGCTCGGCGCTGACCAGGTCCCGACTGTTAGCGGTAATTGAGCGGATTTTTTATCTTCTGGTAAGCAGTGCGTTACACGCCAGCCTCCTGAGGGAGGTTGGGCTGCACTTCGCTTGACCCTACCTACCGGAAGATAGAAAACCCTTCCCTCAGTACCCACGATTGGCCCAAATCTTTATCTGATGGTACTATAGCGGGACTGATGATACACGATAAAGCTGACCGCTATTTTCATGATTTCCTGGAGCGCCATCCGGTGAAGACCTTTAAAAAAGGCGAAATTATTATCTTTCAAGGAGAAGCGCCGCGCGGCGCTTACGTCGTGAAAAGTGGTACGGTCAAAGCTTATAACCTCAGTGTCGGCGGCGATGAAAAACCGGTGGCTTTTCACGATACTGATGCCAT
Source organism: Saccharimonadales bacterium (SeqCode) (assembly GCA_049790715.1). GTDB lineage: Bacteria > Patescibacteriota > Saccharimonadia > Saccharimonadales > UBA4665 > JBAQZF01. The sequence continues at coordinate 4,954 of JBAQZF010000130.1, forward strand.
TTTCCCTGATGCCTGGGTGTACGGCAACATGTCCAGCGCGGTTTACTACTACGAAGCTTTCACGCCATCGGTCAGTCTGTATATGGTGGAGCGCGAGGAGCTGGTGGCGGTCATCAAGCGGCATCCGGAGCTGCTGTACAAGGAGCTGGACAGACTGTTGACCGATCAGCTGGGCACCTCGATGCGCCTCAACGCTCTGCAGCATTCGCGAGCTAACGATAAATTGCTCTACACCCTGCACTATCTGGCGCTGAGCCATGGCCGGACGGTGGCGCCAAAACAGATTGAGATCACGCTGGATCTGACGCATCAGGATTTCGCGAATCTGACGGGCCTGACCAGAGAGACGGCGGCCACCGAGCTCAACAAGCTCAAGCGCCAGGGTATCATCACCTATGGCAAGGGCCGACCGTACCGTCTTGATTTTACGAAACTGGCCAAGGTGCTGAATGACCAATACGTGACTGATCTGCCAATCAAGCTGTAGCTCGTACTGGTTTGGCGTGCAGCGCGTCGGTCACTACCCGAGCGAGATTGTGCGGAGCGGTCCAAGATTTGATGATGCAGCGATGGGCGCCGAGTTTGTAAGCTTCGGCCACTTCTGGCGAATTTTCCATATTAGTGAAGATTAGCACCTTGACTTGGGGATGTTTTTTGAGTAAATCATACTGTTGTAAAAATTCCAGGCCGCCCATAATCGGCATTAACAGATCAAGCAGGATGAGCTCTGGCGAGAAATCTTTGAGCTTTCGCAGAGCTTCTTTGCCATCGAAGGCAGTTACTACTTCGTGGCCTTCGTTGCTAAGGATAATGCAATAGGCATTATTGAGATCACGATCATCCTCTACCACCAATATTCTCGCCACTATTCGCGCCCCTTTTTGATTATGACAACGTATCTATTTATAGCACATGCCGGCTGACGGCGTGTATCAAATTTCACACTTTAAAGGTTCCTTTGCTTGGTTTGGCGCGGGGGAGGGTGAAGTAGAAGTGGGTGCCGGTGGTTTCGGTGCTTTTGAACCAGATGCGGCCACCGAGGGCGTCGACCAGGCCCTTGACTAGATAGAGACCGAGGCCGGTACCGGTGGTTTCGCGTTTGACGATGTTTTGGGCGCGGAAAAATTTGCTGAAAATCTGGTCTTGGGAGTAGATGGGGATGCCCCAGCCGGTGTCGCTGACGGTGACTAGGACGTCGTCCGCGCGGGCGGCTACCGTTATGGTCACGCTTCCCTGTTCTGGGGTGTATTTGATGGCGTTGACGACGAGGTTGGTTAGAATCTCTTTGACGATCAGGGAGTCGGTTTTGAGGCGGGTACTGGCGGTGCCGACGCGCTTGAGCGATAGGCGAGTGGATTTGTCGGCGGCCATCAGTGATAGTTCTTTGAGGACTTCCTCGGCTATTGTATCTATTTTGACTAGTTTGGGCGTGATGGCTATGGTGCCGCTCTCGATGCGGGTGATGTTGAGCAGAGTGCTGATTAGCTCATTCATGCGGTTGGTGGCTCTGATGATGGTTTGCAATGATTTTTTTTGGGTGGTGGATAGACTGCCCATATAGCCATCGACCAACATGTGCGAATAGGTTTTGATCGATGATAACGGCGTGCGCAGCTGGTGGGAAGCTAGAGAGATGAATTCGCTTTTCATGCGGTCAACTTCTTCTTCAAGGCTAATGTCGCGGAAGACTTCGATGGCTCCCAGCGGCTTGCCGTCGAGCAAGATGGGCGAGGCGGTGATGGAAACGGGGATGGTTTTGCCACTTTTGGAACGGTAGTAGGTTTTTTCGGAGATCGGGTGGCCGGTCAGGAAAGCTTTGGCGATGGGCCGGTCGATGAGGCTGACGATGGCGTCCTCGGCGGTGACGGCGATGATCTTTTTGGGAAACCACTCTCCGATAAGCTCTGAAGCGTCATAGCCTAGGAGCTGCTGAGCTACTGGATTGACGCGGGTGATTCGGCCAAACTCGTCAGTCGAGATGGCGCCGTCGCCGATGCTGGTAAACAGGGCCTCGGCCTGCTGCTCGGAGAGCGAGCGGTCGTTGCTGGCCGCGCGCGGCTCTGTCGGTTTGGTTGGCGGGTTCATGGCTGCTGGCGGCGTTTAGGCTTGTTTTCTGGCTTGGCTAGCCGCTCTAGCTGGGCGGCGTACTCTTCGACGACGTCGGCGTCATCGGTCAGTAGTGATACGGCTAAGCGGATCCAGTCGATGAGTTTGAGCAGATCTTCTTTGGACATGTCTTCGGGGTCTTTGTGGAGGTGATTTTGAACTTGTCGGGCTATGAAGCGGTCGGCGGCGGGACCTAGGTAAACATGGGTGACGCGCACGACTTGGTCATATAAAACAGTGTTGGGCGTGGCGCTCATTTGGCTACACTTCCTCTATCTTTTTCAGGCGCGTGGCGCCGACTGCCAGCAAGATGAAACCGGCGCCTCCCACTAGGCGGAATACGGTGGTCAGGATGAGTTTGTAGTTCAGTACCAGATAGCCGACCCGCGGTTCGACGGAGCTAATGTATTGCAGTGCGATAGAGCTGGCGATAACGGCGACTAACCCCAGGGCTAACAGCCGCAGCGATTGCCGATACAATAAGCCCCGAGCTTTTTTGCTAAAATTATTGATCTCGTAAGCTGCCAGCGTGCCGATAAACCAGGTATAGAGGTAGGGGATGATGACGAGCAGCAGCATCAGCCAAATTGGTAGGTAGTAGGGATTGCGCGCCGAGCCGAGGCTATCTGGGCCAAGGTGCCGGAATACGAGATAGCAGTACAGCACGCCACCACTGACAAATAGCAGCATGATACCACGGGCATTGGCTAGGCTGAGGGCTACTCGCGCTCGGTTGACTAGGTTGCGCGAGGCGCCGCTGATGATACTAAAAGCGATGAGCGGCAAGACGACGCTGAGTTCGTTGCTAATGATAATAGCGGCCGGCTTGAAGCCACTGTGGGCGTCGGCGATGGCATTGAGCAGCTGCGAACAGATGGCGGTGACCGGTAAACTCCAAGCTAGCCAGGCGCAGCCTTGGGCCAAACGCGCAAAATCTACGCTTTCGGGCGCTTTGGTGATCGAGCGAGCGTACTCCTGGATTTTGGCGTAGCCATAAAAACCGGCGAACCAGATAGCTAGCGACGGCAGCACGACGGCAAACAAGAGCACATGGTATTCCAGCGCTGACAGGTGGTATGCCCGCATTGACTGTTTGCTGGCTGGCAAGATAAAAATCAGACCGGTGTAGACGCAGGCCAGCAAAGCGTACCAGCGTACCGCGCTGCTGGTACTGGCGGTGGTTTTTTCAGGTTTTTCAAGTAATGATTTCATGCGGGCGCGCCACTCCGGTGTCGATTGTTAGGCTCCTTTTGATTATAGTAAAGCATATATGGTGATTATCCTCGGGTAAGATTTTCAACACTAGGGGTCGGGTGCCTGAAGTCGCTTGTGCCAGGCGCGAAGCTCAGTAATAATACCTCTCAATGAAGCTGCGGCAACCCTCGAAACCATTTAATTATAAACAGTGGTTGTTATTGCTGCTGTCGGTGGTCGCTTTGTATGTGTTGCTGCCGCAGCTGGGCGCTTTTCGGCATAGTCTGGCAGCCTTGGAAAAGGCTTCTTGGCCTGATCTGTTGCTGGCGCTAATTTTTGCGCTGCTGTCCTATCTGGCTGCTGCTGGTACTTATTACTTTTTGGCGTTTCACCGTTTGATCTATAGCCGGACTGTTTTGATGCAATTTGCCAGCACGTTTGCTAATCGTTTGCTGCCGGCTGGTATCGGCGGTATCGGTACTTACTACGCTTATTTGCGTAGGTCTCGTCATAGCTCGGTGCAGGCGGCTAGCGTGGTGGCGGCTAATAACACCTTGGGTCTAGTGGGACATATGCTGTTGCTCGGAGGACTATTGATCGCTTGGCACGCGAAATTGCCGCCTCTCCACTTGTGGCATATTCGGCAGCTCTACG